>CAYVNL010000058.1:0-8880 GCA_964452925.1 uncultured Candidatus Saccharibacteria bacterium | reverse complement strand
TATCTTAATAAATAAACTAAGAACAAATTATTTTTAAAAAAACTTTAAAATGATGAAACAAAAAAAGATATTAGTTGCAATGTCTGGCGGTGTTGATAGCTCTGTAACAGCAGCAATTTTAAAAAGCAAAGGTTTTTCGGTTTCAGGTGCCTTCATGAATCTTGCTTCCGTAAATGAAAAACAAGAAGAAGAAGCTTTTAAGGTTGCAGATTTTTTAAACATACCATTCTATTCATTTGATTTCACGAAAGAATTTAATGAGAGTATTGTTAATAATTTTATTGAAAAATTAAAAATAGGGGAAACACCAAATCCTTGTGTAGACTGCAATGAAAAAATAAAATTAAATCTTTTTTTAGAAAAAGCTTTTTCGCTAGGTTTTGATTCTATAGCAACTGGACACTATTCAATAATAGCGAAAAGAAAAAACCAAAAATTTCTTTATAGAGGAAAAGATAAATTAAAAGATCAAAGCTATTTTTTATGGAAAATTAATCAAAAATCTCTTAACAATATTTTATTACCATTAGGAAAAATAAAAAAGAAAAAAGTTAAAAAGATATCAGAAAAGATGAAGTTACCATTATCTAGCAAAAAAGAATCTATGGATATTTGCTTTATCGAAAACTCTCTTAATGATTTTCTTTCAAAGAATCTAAAAGATTCTCCAGGTCTAATTTTTAATGATAAAAAAGAAAAAATAGGAGACCACCTAGGCCTATGGAATTATACCGTAGGTCAAAGAAAGGGAATTAATCTTTCTGGTGGGCCATACTTTGTTTCAGGTAAAGATATTGAAAATAACATATTATTTGTTAGCAAGGAAAAGCCAACTAGCAGAAAGCTTAAAATAACTAATATCAACTGGATTTCTAATGAAATAAAAAGATTTCCATTTAAAGCAGAAGTTCAGATAAGGTATGGACACAAAGCATCAAAGGCTAGGATAGATCTGAAGGATAAATTTCTTATGATAGAATTCTATCAAGAACAAGAATCAATCACTCCGGGACAATCAGCTGTTATATATAAAAAAAACAAAGTTATTGGTGGTGGTATAATTTCCTTGATTTAAATAAAGCTAAAGCTATAATATAAATATGTATATAAAAAAAGCTTCAGGTAGAAAAGAAAAGTTTAGCGAAAAAAAAATAATATATTCGTTAAAAAAGATTGGTGTAAAAGAATTAAAGATCAATGAAATAATAAATGAATTAAGAAAGGTTTTAAGACCGGATATGAGTTCAAAAAAAATTCTTGAAAACATTATTTTAAATCTTAAAAAAGAGAGCACTAGTCTTGCTGCTAAATATAATCTTAAGAATGCAATAATGAATCTTGGTCCTTCGGGTTATCCTTTTGAAGTTTTTTTTGCAGGAATATTAGAAAGTCACGGATATAAAGTTTCTGTAGGTAAAAGGATTAATGGTCATTGTGTTGATCATGAAATAGATGTTGTTGCATCAAAAGATAATAATAATTTTATGGTTGAATGCAAGTATCATAATCTTCCCGGAACAAGATCAGATTTAAAGGTTGCTCTTTATACTTATGCTAGGTTTCTCGACGTAAAAGATTCTTGGCAAGGAAAAGGAAATTTTTGCGGAGCTATGTTAGCAACGAATACTAAGTGTACATCAGAATCAATAAAGTTTTCTAATTGTAGGGGGATAAAAATTATTGCTTGGCGATACCCAGAAAAAAGAAACATGGAGAGTTTAATTGAAGAAAAAAAACTTTATCCAGTAACAATATTATTTTCCCTTAAAGATGAGTTAAAGTATAGTCTTTTAAAAAACAAGATAGTTTTTGCAAAAGATATAGTTAATATTAACATAGACCAACTACCAATTAATCTAGTGCCATTCAAAGAAGAAATAATTTCTTTAAAAGAGGAAGCGATTAAACTATACAATGATTTATAGATATGTTATTTGCCATTATTCAGAGATAGCTCTTAAAGGAAAGAACAGAGCCTTTTTTGAAAGAAAGTTAATAGAAAATATAAAAAGATCAATAAATTCAGATTTTTTTTCTTATATTAAAAAAATATCTGGAAGAATACTAATTGAATTGAGTGATAAAGGGATGACGGAAAGAGAAGAAATATCAAAATCTCTAAATTTTGTTTTTGGAATATCAAGCTTTCTTTTTTGCATAAAAGAAAATCAAGAAATAGATAATATTGGAAAGTCGGTTTTATCTATTCTTAAAAAAGAAAAGTTTGAAACATTTAAAATAAGCTCAAAAAGATCAGATAAAAATATACTAATAACATCTCAGGAGTTAAACGAGAAGATAGGTTTTGTTGTTTTAAGTAATATAAAGAAAATAAAAGTTGATCTTCATAATCCAGACATTGTTTGTTTTATAGAGATGGTCCAGGGATCTTCTTTTATATCTTGTGCTAAATATTTTGGTCCTGGTGGCTTTCCTATTGGTACTGGAGGTAGGGCAATATCTCTTTTATCTGGCGGTATAGACTCTCCGGTTGCAAGTTATATGGCTATGAGGAAAGGATTAAAGTTATCCTTTATTCACTTTCATTCATATCCAGAAACATCAGAAAGCTCAATTAATAAGGTTAGGGATTTGGTAAAAATTCTTTCAAAATATCAAGGACCTTCAAAACTATACCTGGTTCCATTTTCGTTGGTTCAAAAAAAAATAATATTAAATCTTTCTGCTAAAAATAGAGTTATTTTTTATAGAAGATTAATGCTTAAGATAACAGAAGAGGTTTTAAATAAAGAAAGATCATTAGCGATAATAACTGGCGAAAGTTTAGGTCAAGTAGCATCTCAAACTCTAGAAAACATTAAAGCAATTAATCAAAGCGTTAATTCTTTAATATTAAGACCCTTAATATCTAAAGACAAAGAAATGATAATAAATAAGGCTAAAGAGATAAAAACCTTTAACATATCAATATTATCTCATGACGATTGTTGTGCTCGTTTCTTACCTAGGCGTCCTGAAACAAGGGCAAAGACGGAAGAAATTATAAAAGAGGAAAAAAAAATTAATGTTGTGAGCATAATTAAAGAAACATTAAATGAGGTTTCTATTGAAGAGATAAGATAAAAAAGCTTTTCTTTTCTGTTTATTTCGTGTATAATTTATTTTAATTAATCCGGAAAGGTCGAAATTATTAAAAATATTAATATTTTATAAAAATGACAGAAGCTTATTGTGTAAAATGTAAAGCAAAAAGAGAAGTTACTAACCCTAAAGAAGTTGATATGAAGGGAAAGGGGGGAGCTAAGAGAAGGGCCTTAACCGGAACATGTCCAGTTTGCGGAACTAAGATGTTTAAAATACTTCCTTCAAAATAAGAATTTTACCCCCCTTCTTTATTGGGGAAGGGGGGTTCTTTTTCAAAATGCAAGAAACAGAAAGAGAAAAATTTAATAAAACAGAATTTCTTGAAAAGGTAAGAGAGGAATGGTCTAAAGAAAAAGAAGTTAATAATAGTTTGGTTGAGAAAAAAGAAGTTGTAAATTATCCTAAACCTCAAACTGAAACTAAAGAAGAAAAAAAATCAATAGAAGTTGATGATTTTTATCCAATTAAACTAGAAGTTAAGGCGATGCTGAAAATAGCCGAAGAAAAAGGAATTAATTATGCAATGAAAAAGATTAAAGATCCTTTGGTTTTAGATCTATTCCATGATTTATTAGCTAAAGATGAAAATATTAAAAAGTTTTTTAAAAAATAGAACATGTTTTATTTAGCGGCCTTGTTTGTTATATTAATTATATTGTTGGTTTTTATTTATCTTAAAAAGAAATCAAAGCATCTTGAAGAGAGCCTTAAGATGTCTCTTTTTTTAATTAGGCTACCAAAATATGAAATTCATGAGAAAAAAGAGAAGGTTGATATAAAAGATATGATATCTAGAATGGAACAGTTCTATTCTAATTTTATACACCTTGGATCTGGTTATGGTTTATTTAAAAAATTTTTCAATGGTTTGCCGAGGGTTGTTTTTGAAATAGCCTCTGAGGTAGGCGAAGGAGATATATCTTTTTATATAGCTATTCCACTTGAATATGAAAATTCTTTAAATAAATACGTTCAAGGGGTTTATCCTGGTGCAATTCTTGAGAAAAAGAAAGATGATTATACTATATTTGAACTAAACTCTAAATCATCTGCATCATATTTAAAATTAAAAAATAGTTTCTATATACCAATAAATACATATAAAGATCTTGGTGGAGACCCACTAGAGTCAATAACTAACTCAATAGCTAACATTAATCCAGACGAAGGATCAGCTATACAGATAATTTTAAGAAAATCGCCAGTTAATTTAGCTAAAAAAGGATCGGAGATATTATCTTTAATGACCAACAAGGGTCTTTCTTTAGATTCGGCGATATCTCAGTCAAGCTCAAACAAATTATATAGGGTAATTAACAAAGAAAAAGATGACAATGAAATTAAAAAAACAGAAGACCTAAGGACCGAACTAATAAAATCAAAAATAAAGAAACCCTCACTTGAGGTTAATATAAGGCTTTTAGGTGTCTCTAAAGACAAGAAAAGGTCATTAGAAATACTCAACAACCTTGAAAGTGGGTTTTCTCAGTTCTCATCAGGTGACAATGGCTTTAAACCCAAGAGAATAAAGAGAAGATTGAATAATTTTATTTATTCTTTTTGTTTTAGAAACTTCAACAGAAGACAGTCAATAATACTTAATACAGAAGAGATATCAAGTATTTATCATTTTCCTTTATCTCACATGGAAAGCCCCCATATAAAATGGGTCAAAACAAAAGAGTCAGCGCCTCCTTCAGACCTCCCAAAGTCTGGACTATTTATTGGTGAGGCTGTTTACAGGGGAGAGGAGAAGCCGGTTTATGTTGCCTCAAAAGAGGACAGAAGAAGGCATTTTTATGTTATAGGTCAAACTGGAACAGGTAAGACGACGCTTTTAAGAGAAATGATAAGGCAAGACATAGAGAAGGGAGAGGGGGTTGGTGTTATTGATCCTCATGGAGATTTAATTGAAGACACTCTAGCAAATATACCAAAAGAGAGAGCAGGTGATGTTGTAATTTTTGAACCCTTTGACATGGAAAGACCCTGTGGTTTAAATATGTTAGAATGGAATCATCCAGAACAGAAAGATTTAGCCATATCTGAAATGATCATGATTTTTTCAAGTCTTTTTCCTCCAGAATTCATAGGTCCTAACTTTGAACACTATATGAGAAATGCAATGTTGGGAATTATGGCTGACAAGAACAATCCAGGAACGCTAGTAGAGATACCAAGAATATTTACTGATGATAATTTTATGGAAGAAAAACTTTCTAAAGTATCAGATCCTCTTGTTAGAAATTTTTGGTTGAGAGAATGGAAACAAACAACTGGCCAGACAAGATCAGACATGTTGGGTTATGTTGTCTCAAAAATAGGAAGGTTTATAGAGAATGAAATGATGAGAAATATAATAGGTCAAGGTCATTCATCTTTTGATATAAACGAAATAATGGATAGTAAAAAAATATTTTTAGCTAATCTTTCAAAGGGATTAACAGGTGAAATCAATAGCTCTCTTCTAGGTCTTATATTAGTTTCTAAAATGCAAATGGCGGCACTAAGAAGAGCGAGGATACCACAAGAAGAAAGAAATGATTTTTATCTATATGTTGATGAATTTCAAAATTTTACAACCAATAGTATAACCACAATACTTTCAGAGGCAAGAAAATATAGATTAAACTTAATATTAGCTCATCAGTATATGCCACAACTAAAAGAAGAAATTAAAAATGCTGTTATAGGTAATATAGGAACTATTGTCTCTTATAGAGTAGGATCTTCTGATTCGGAGTTTCTAGAAAATCAATTTACGCCTGAGTTTTCTAGGTTTGATTTAAGCAACCTTGATAATTTTCAGTATTTAATAAAAATGCTTATAAACAATAAAACAAGTTATCCTTTTAAAGCAAACGCACCGAAGCCTAAAAAAGGAGATAGAGAGCTGGGAATAAAGATAAAAGAATTATCTAAATCTAAATATGGGAAACCGAAAAGCGTAGTTGACAAAGAAATTATAGAGAGATCGAATATAAGGATAAGCTAGATAACTATTTGTTATGAGCAAACTAAAAAGAGGATCATTTTTTATTTTTCTGCTTTTTATTTCTAATATTATTTCTTGGTTAATAATCTATGAAATCAATCTTCCTAAAAATATGGAAGTTGTTTTTTTTGATGTAGGACAGGGGGATGCTATTTTAATTAAAACACCCGAAAACCATAAAATTATTATAGATGGGGGAATAACCCCTAAAATACTAGAAAAGCTTTCTCAAGAAATCCCTTTTTGGGACAGGGATATAGATCTTTTAATATTAACCCATGCACATAAAGATCACTTAAATGGATTGATAGATGTTTTAGAGTATTATGATGTAGGTCTTATTTTATGGAATGGACTAATAGATGAAAACACTGAAAAAATAGATTTTTTTAATAAATGGAAAGAAAAAATAGAAAATAAAGATGTTTTTATAGCTCGAGCTGGTCAAAGAATTTCTGGTAGAACCTTTTATATCGATATCCTTCATCCTTTTATCTTGGATAATTATGATACATTAGATTTAAACGAAACATCCGTAATTGCTAAACTTTACTTCAAAAGTAATTCTTTTCTTTTTACCGGAGATGCCACAATTAAAAATGAAAAAGAATTAATAGATGCAGAGACATCTTGCTATAAAAAAAATAATCCAGAATACATTTGTAAGGTAATGAATCTTAAGTCAACAGTTTTAAAGGTTGGTCATCATGGCAGCAAGACTTCAACGTCAAGGATTTTTTTAGAAAAAGTTTATCCAAAGATTGCTGTAATATCTGTAGGTAGCGAAAATAGTTATGGGCACCCACATCAAGAAACCTTGGAATCGCTTGAGAAGTATGATATAAGAGTTTTCAGGACAGACGAACAAGGAGACATAAAGATTGTTTCCTTTTAGTATCTAAACAATAAATATGAAGATAGAGAACAACAAAGAAGATATTAACATCTCAAATTCTAATATCACTTTAACGGATAAAGAATTTGAAAGTAATTTTGGTCTAAGAATTTCTAAGATAGTGGATGAATTTAGAGATGGTTTTAAATTTATATCAGGGATTAGTAAGAAGTCCGCTACTATTTTTGGCGGAACTCGTTTTTCTTCAGATGATGCCGAATATATTAAGGCATTAAAATTAGGAGAGCTTTTGTCGAGTTCAGGGTATACAGTTGTTACTGGTGGTGGCCCCGGAATAATGGAGGCTGCTAACAAAGGGGCATATAAATCAGAAGGGGATTCTGTTGGTATAAATATAGAGTTACCTGAGAATCAAGAATCTAATCAGTTTGTTAATAAATCAATAGGTTTTCACTATTTTTTTACTAGGAAAATGATGATGTCTTTCTGTTCTTCGGTTTATGTTTTTTTTCCTGGTGGTTATGGAACTTTAGATGAGTTTTTTGAAATGGTCGTCTTGCTTCAAACAAAAAAACTATCTCATAAAGTTACAATAGTTGTTATTGGAAAAGATTTTTGGTCACCTCTTCTTAGCTGGTTTAAAGAAGAGCTTTGTAATAATAGAGGATCTATAAACGAAGAAGAGCTTTCTCTTTTCAAGTTAGTTGATACGCCAGAAGAAGCGTTAGTATATATATTAGAAAAAGATATTAATAAAAATAATTAAAAAAATGGAATTTCCAATATTTAAAACAAAACAAAACGAAGTTACAAAAAGATTTAATCTTTCGGAGCCATTAGAACGTCAAGAATATTTTAACTCTAAGGCTGGAGATGAGATAGAAAGAATTAAGAGACATATAGATGATGGTAATACTTTTATATGTTATTTAATGGGTAAAAAAAATTCAGGTAAAGGAACCTGTAGTAAGATGTTTGGTGAAGCTATAGGAAAAGAAAGGGTAGAACACTTTTCTATTGGAGACATGATAAGAGATATAGATATTGAAATTAAAGATGAAAATAAAAGAAAAGAATTAATATCTTTCCTAGAAAAGAATTATAGGGGATGGGCCTCAATAGACGAAATAATGGAAATGCTTGAAAGCAGAAGTACAGAAACACTTCTACCAACAGAACTAATATTGACATTAATTAAAAGAGAGATATCTAAAAGAGATAAGAAGGTTATATTTATTGATGGTTTTCCAAGGGACATGGATCAAATATCATATTCTTTGTTTTTTAGAGATCTTATCGGTTACCGTGAAGACCCAGATGTTTTTATTCTTATAGATGTTCCAGACTTTTTTATAGATCAAAGAATTAAATGGAGAAAAATATGTCCTAAATGTAAAACATCTAGAAGTTTGAAATTTCTACCTACTTCAAAAATAAAATATAATCCAGAAAAAAATGATTTTTCTCTTATCTGTGACAATCCTGAATGCGAAGAAGTTGAAATGATCAACAAGGAAGGCGATGAGAAGGGAATAGAGCCAATAAGAGCAAGGCTTGAAACAGACGAAAAACTAATGAAACAAGCATTTTCTCTTCATGGAATACCAAAGATTTTATTAAGAAATGCTGTTCCCGTTGAAAAGGCAGAGGATTATTTAGATGACTATGAAGTTACGCCAGAGTACAGTTATGAATGGGACGAAAAAGAGTCTAAGGTTATTGTTAAAGAAAGTCCGTGGATATTAAAAGATGAAAATGGTAATGGATTTTACAGCTTATTAGCTGCACCAATTGTAATATCTTTAATTCATCAAATGGTAGATGTTTTAGACATTTAGAATATATAAAATTAAAACATCAATTAACTCAAACAGACCAAACATGAAACACAAAAAAGTTTCACTTTAATAGAACT
The DNA here is from genome assembly GCA_964452925.1 of uncultured Candidatus Saccharibacteria bacterium. Classification (GTDB taxonomy): domain Bacteria; phylum Patescibacteriota; class Minisyncoccia; order Minisyncoccales; family CSSED10-335; genus CAYVNL01. Next base: position 9 of record CAYVNL010000058.1, on the reverse strand, counting down.
ACTAGTAGT
>CAYVNL010000057.1:0-7109 GCA_964452925.1 uncultured Candidatus Saccharibacteria bacterium | reverse complement strand
CTTTTTTCATATTTTTGTTTATATTTTATTAATTAATAACGGCATTATACATTTTTTATCTTGCAAGGTAAACCCTCAAGAACTATTTTCATAAATTCTATTTGATCTATTTTTCCTAAAGAACCTTTTAGAGAATCTTTCTCTGAAAAAAAACTCGTGCTATCTTTTTCATATAATGAGTTAAATAAAAGAAAAGGAATTGGTATGGTACAGTGGCTTTTTTTAAGAGAAGAAGTTGAATGATCTGAAGTTATAACTATTAAAAAATCTTTTTCAATTAGTCTCTTTAATTCTTTGTCTATTTTTTCAATAAATTCTTTCTTTTTTAAATAATTACCATCTTCAGCAAGTGTATCTGTTGCTTTGATGTGAGTAAAAACAAAATCATAGGATTCTAGTAATTTGATTGATTTCTTTATCTTGCCCTTAATATTAGTATTAATCGAACCATCAGCACCTAAAACTTTAAAAACTTTCATTCCCACAGACTTGGCAATACTTTTATAAAGATTTTTTCCTGCAACGCAAGCAGCATATAGATTATATTTATCTTTAAATTTGGGTAATTCACTAAAACTAGATGCACCCCTCAAAAGAATATAGTTTGCTGGTATATTTCTCTTTTTGTTTTCTGGGTGATTTTTAAGAACTTGATGAGCCTTAGATAGAAAAAGATTTATTTTCTCTGCAGTAAAAATAGACTCTTTGCTTTGATCTAAGGGAATTATTTCTGAAATTTTAGTTCCTAGATTCCTGTAATGAGGGTCTCCGTCAGAAACATTAGAAGAAAGACCCTTTCCCCTTAAAACTAATGCTAGCCTATGTTCTTGGGCGTTTTCTATCAATATATCTATGTCTTTTATTTTTATATTCCTTAAAGACTCTATTAGTTTTTTTGTTTTTTTAATTCTACCAGCTCTTCTATCTATAACATTTAAATTATCATCTACTGTGGCAAAATTACCTCTAAAAGATATATCTCTTTCTTTTAGTTTTATTCCCGAACCTAATGCAGTAACAACACCTCTTTTGATTTTATACTCTAAACTATTATAGCCAAACAAGGCATAATGACCTTCTTCTGATGTCGGCATAACTCCTGAAAAAAATGGACTAAGAGAACCGCAGCAACCATTCTTAGCAAAAAAATCAAGATTTGGTGTATGTGCAGCTTCTAGTGGTGTTTTGTTTTTTAATTGAGGAATCGAATCATCTCCGAGTCCATCAATAACTAAAAAAAATATTTTTTTCATTTTAAAAATTCCTCTATTTCTAATAACCTATTATATTTAGCAACTCTCTCTCCTCGAGCTGGTGCACCTGATTTAATATAATCAGAACCAATACCAACTGAAAAATCGGCTATAAAATCATCATTTGTTTCTCCGGACCTATGAGAAACCATTATTTTCCAATTTAAACTTCTTGCTATCCTAGCAGCTTCAATTGCTTCGGTAACGGTACCTATTTGATTAGGTTTTAATATCATTGAATTACAAGATTTTCTTTCACCAAATTTAATAATCCTTTTCTTATTTGTTGCTAAAAGATCATCACCAATAATTAAAATGTTATTATCTGTTTCTAACATTAAATTACTCCAGTCGTCCCAACTATCCTCACCAAAAGGATCCTCTATAGAAACTATTGGATATTCTTTTATCTTTTGAAGATAATAATTACTAAGATCTTTATTAGTTAGGTCTCCAAAAGATGTTTTATAAATTCCATCTTTTAAAAACTCCCCTGCAGCTACATCAATGGCTATATCTATTTTTCCGGTTTCTAGTATTAGGTCTATTGCTTCTTCTGGATTATTTATAGGTGGAGCAAAACCACCCTCGTCTCCTATATTAGTTGCAATTGAAGAATATTTTTTCTCAATAATTTTTTTAAGAGCATGGTATCTTTCTGATGCATTTCTTAGCTTTTCTTTAAATGTTGCTCCTTCTGGTAGTATCATAAATTCCTGAAAATCAAGATTATTACCAGCATGAGAGCCACCGTTAATAATATTAAATGATGGTTGAGGGATTTTTATTTCAAAACCTGACATATCTGATATTTCTTTATAAAGCGGTTTTCTTTTTGAAAAAGCAATCGCCCTAGATAAAGCCATTGAAACACCTAAAATAGCATTAGCTCCTAGTCTATTTTTATTTTCGGTTCCATCAAGTTCAATCATTAAATAATCTATTTTTTCCTGGTCTAATTTCTTACCTTTAAGACTTGATGCTATAATCTTATTTACGTTTTCAACTGCAGTTGAAACACCTTTACCGTGATATCTTTGATCACCATCTCTAATTTCAACTGCTTCATAAAATCCAGTAGATGCCCCAGAAGGAACAGATGACTTGAATGTATTTTTACCAGTAGAAAGAGAAACCTCAACTGTGGGGTTTCCTCTAGAGTCTAGTATTTCACGAGCTGTTATGTTTTTTATTTTTCCCATCCTTTTATATAGTTATAGGCTGAAAGGGCAGCTTTTGCTCCTTCACCAGAAGCTATAATTATTTGTTTATAAGATATGTCGGTAACGTCTCCTGCTGCGAAAAGACCTTCTGTTTTTGTAGTGCAATTAGAGTGATCTGTTTTAATTTCTAGATTACCATTAAGATCTACAAGGCCTTTTGCAAAATTAGCTACTGGTACTGAACCTATCTCAATAAAAACTCCTTCTAGCTTTACTTCTATCTCTTTTTGGGAAACTATATCCGTGTAAATTATTGATTGAACAAATTTATCACCTTTAATTTCTTTTACTTTCGCATTTATTATTACCTCTATTTTGCCTGTTTTTTTTGCATCTTTTTGTAGGCACTCATCAGCAATAACTTTTGGGCCCGTCTCTAAAAGATATACTTTTGGAGACTTTCTCTCTATCATTTCTATGGCCGTTTCAAATCCAGAATTACCACCGCCAATAACTGCTACTGTTTTACCTGAAAACATTGGGGCGTCACATATCGGACAGTAAGATATTCCTTTTCCAATAAATTTTTCTTCTCCAGAAACTTTTAGTTTTCTAGGATTACGACCAGATGCAATGATGATTGATCTTGATTTAAAAATATTTCTTTTATCTGTTTTAACTATAAAATTATCATCTTCTTTCTTTACTTTAATGGCTAACTCATCATCAATTAGTTTCGGCTTCAAAGAATCGAGGTGATCTTTAAAACTAATCATTAGTTCTGGTCCTGATGTTTTTTGAATTCCAGGCCAATTTTCAACAAAAACAGCCTTACCTGTTTGACCCATAAAATCTTTAGATATTATTATGGTATTTAGGTTTTTTCTTAGTGAATATATTCCTGCTGTTATTCCAGCCGGACCACCACCCAATATAATTAAATCATAAATCATAGTTCTAGGAAATTAACCATCCTCCATCAACATTTAATATTGATCCCGTGATATAAGATGCTGCATCAGAAGCTAGAAATAATACCGCGCTTGATATTTCTTCTGGCTGACCCATTCTTTTCATTGGTAGCCTAGATATTAATGATTCTGTTGCTTGTTTGTCTGCCTTTATTGGATCAACCATTGGAGTTTCTATTGCTCCTGGAGCAATCGCATTAACTCGTATATTATATTTAGCTAAATCAAGAGCTAGTGCTTGGGTTAGTCCGGCTACACCACCTTTACTGGAAACATAATGAACTAGATTAGGGAAAGCAATTCCTACTTGACCCATAGCAATAGAACCAATATTTACAATAACACCTGATTTTTGTTTTGCCATTTCTTTTGCAACGGCGTGAGAGCAAAGAAAGTAACCTTTTAGATTAATATTTATTGTCCTGTCCCAATCTTCTTCTGTCATTGATAGAAATTCTTTGAAGTCTGCTACGCCAGCATTGTTAACTAATACATCAACCTTACCAAAATTTTTAATTGTTTCAGAAACCATACTATCAACTTCTTCTCTTTGAGATATGTCGCATTTAATTGCAAGAGCATCTCCACCACTATCTTTTATCTCATCGACAACTTTCTGGCACTCATCTAAAGATATGTCGGAAACAACCACCTTAGCCCCAGCCTCCGCAAAAATTAATGCATGAGTTCTACCCATTCCCCTTCTAGCACCCGTTATTATTGCTACCTTATCTTTTAAATTATATAAATTGTCCATATTTTTATTTTATTTTTTAATAATTTCTGAAATGTGATCTATTAAATCTGTTGCAACAAGAGAATCTCTAAGTTTGTCTACCGCTAATATTCCTGCTGCACTGTTTATATATGCCGCTGCTGCACCCGATTCAATTGTTGTTATCTTCCTAGCGAGCATAGTTCCAGCTATACCAGCTAAAGTATCACCGCAACCACCTACCGCTATATATGGTGATCCTAACCTATTAATAATAACCTCGTCACCATTAGAAACGATGTCCTCTTTTCCCTTAACCAATATTGTTGTCTTTAATCTTTCTGCTTCTTCTTGAATTATTTTTGCTTTTTCTTCTAATGTAAGATCGTAGATTTCTCTATCTGTAAGGTAGGCAAATTCATAGTAATGAGGTGTTATTAAGCAATTCATATTAGAAATAATATCGTTTTTTCCTTTAATTGCATATATAGCATCTGCATCTATTACAACTGGAACTGATATTGATGAAAGATATTCTAAAACAACCTCTTGAGTTTCTTCAGATCTTCCAACGCCACCACCAATAACAACCGAAACATTGCCACGAGAAGCTATTCTGGCCGAATCAGTCATAGACAGTAAAACTGGTAGATGCTCTTTGGTTATCATTTTTCCATTAAGAGGGTATGCTGACATATTAGGATTAAATGAAGCAATTATATCTGCTGCTCTTTTTGGAGCTATTATCCTTACCATATCAGCACCAGATTTAAATGCAGCCATAGCAGAAAGTGCTGGTGGTCCAGAATAAAACTCTGATCCACCAATAACCAAAACTAAACCAAAATCATATTTTTTTGATTCAGAGGGTCTTTCTTTATAGATTTCTTTTATGGTTAATTCGTCTATATCTCTCATCTATATCTTTTGTCTTTATATAGCCATTGCTAATTTCAGACAATTATTTTTATAGTATATCTTTTAAGTGCTTTCTTAATTCTGATCCAAATTCTTTATGATTTAATGAAACCGAAAGATTTGACTTCATCCAATTAATTTTATTTCCACATTCAAGCCAATCACCTTCAAACTCATAACCATATATACTTTTACCGTCTTTTATCATTCTTTGAAAAGCATCTGCTAGAATCATTTCTTTTCCTTTAGATGGCCTACCGGCCATTTTTAAATAACAGAAAACATCTGGAGTTAATATATACTTACCAACTATAGCAAAGTCAGATGGTGCCTCTTCTATTGATGGCTTTTCAACTATTTTTTTTATCTTATATAAACGATTAGCTATTTTTTCAACTTCTAAGATTCCATAGGATGGGATCATTTCCTTAGGAACCTTTCTTATCGCAATAACTGGTTTTTTATAGTTCCTAAATATATTATCTAACTGACCAAGGCATGGATTTTTAAAAAAAACAACATCATCCCCAAAAAGAACACCGCAAGGATTATTTCCAATTTTTTCATCTGCTTGAAGTATTGCATGACCATCTCCAAGTGGTTTTCTTTGTACAACATAAGAAAAAGAAACGTCTTTAAATGAATCTTTAAATTCTTTTAATTTTTCAATAAGTGGCCCCTTATTCCTTTCTTTTAATATTTTTTCAACCTTTTCTGATTCCTTAAAATAATTAAAGATTATCTTTTTTTCAGGAGATATTATAAAAACAATTTCTTTAGCGCCCGAATCTCTTGCCTCTTCAACTATGTATTGAATAACTGGTATATCAGCTAAAGGCCAAAACTCTTTAGGGAGTTCTTTTGATAATGGTAGAAACCTTGTTCCAAGTCCAGCTATTGGTAATAAAACTTTTTTAATCATTTATTTTTCTAAGAAAAGTTGGTGTTTCCCACTTGCTTTCATCTTCAATGATATCTTTTTCTATCTCTTCGGCCACTTTTTTTACTTCAATTGCATTTCTTCTTGTTCTTGGTTTATTTTCTGTTATCTTTTTTTTAGGAACTTCTTTTTTTTCAACTTTTACTTTTACCTTTTTTTTGTTTTTAGATTTTCTCTTTATAGATGGTTCTTCTTTTTTTCCAAAAACTTTTCCAGGATCACAACCAACCGCTAATAACGTTATTTTTATCTTGTCTCCAGTTTTACTTCCCTGAGATATTCCAAATATTATTTTTGAATTTCTACCAGTTAGGCTTGATATTCCTTCGGAAATAGAAGAAACATCTTTTAGTCCGAGATCACTGCCACCCACTATATTAAAAAGAACGGCGCTAGATCCATTTATACCATACGAATAAAAAGGACTAGATACAATTTTTTTCACAGCATCTTCTATTCCTTTTGATGAATCAAAAACAACCCTATTTAAATATGCAACCTTACCTCTTTCTTCCATAATTGTTTTTAAGTCGGCAAAATCTATATTTATAACACCCGGTATATATATCGTTTCTATTAATCCTTCTAAGCTTTCAGATAATCTTTTATTAATAATTGATAAAGCTTCTTTTAGTGGTGTTTTTTTATCGATTATTTTAAAAATGTTTTCATTCGGAAGAACTGTTATTGCATTAAAAAATGATTTAGACTCTTTTAATGCCTCTGTTGCAATTTCTAGCTTTTTTAAACCTTCAAAATTAAAAGGTAACGTAAATATTCCATATGTGATTACTCCCATTTCTTTGGCAATTTTAGCAAAAACTGGGACTGCACCAGACCCAGTACCACCACCAAGACAAGAAACAAGTATGCACATGTCTTGTCCTTCGAGTATTTTTTTAATTTTTTCTTTTTCTCCAGAAGCAGCAGCCTTACCAGATTCAAAATTCATTCCAGTGCCAAATCCTCCCGTAACTTTTTCTCCAAAATGAAAAGTTTTTGTTTTTTTGCTTACTGACATTAATGCTCTTTTGTCAGTATTGGCAGCAACAAAACTAACTCTTTTAAGTTTTGATGATATATCCGAAACAATAGATGACCCTCCACCACCGATTCCAATTATTTTTATTTTTGTATTAGAAGTTGATT
>CAYVNL010000056.1:0-2134 GCA_964452925.1 uncultured Candidatus Saccharibacteria bacterium | reverse complement strand
AAAGATGCGGATTTCGGAGAAAGTATCGGTCTTTAAAAAGCGCTGCAAGACAGCATTGCCGAAGGAGCCTGTGCCGCCGGTGATTAATAAAACGTTTTTTACCATAATTTTACTTTTAGCTTCCTTATAAGGTTATTTTTGGAAATATTTCTTGTATGATTTAAAAAATATATTCCAGGTATAATAACGATCAACATTAAAAAAGGTTCTCGACCAGCAACATTTTTCATTAACCCAAGAAAAATAAATGCTGCAACTGAGAGATTGTAATAAAATCGGAAGTTTGGATCGAACATTGAAGAAATTTTTTCATATATTCGGTATAGAACAAAGACAAAAAAGAGAAACCCTGGCAGGCCCCACAGGGTAAATTTATACATCCAATATAAATGACCCCACATTTCTGGTTCAGAATTGATGATAGAAGTATGGAGTTCAGACGAAGCAGCACCTAAAAATGGGTTTGCTAAAAATTCCTTTAATAGGTAAGGATAACGTTGCGCTCTCAGGCCAGCCCCTGTAGCGCCTATGAAATCGGGATTCTGAATAAAAATCGCAAAATCTTTCAATTTGTATGACATCAAGCTGTTGGGATTAAAAAAGTCACTTAAAGTAAAAAAAATATTTGCATAGAAACTCGTAGGTATTACTAAAAAAATGCCTATCGTTATAAGAGCTATTATAAAAGACAATTTGGCTTTCTTTGTACCTGCGAAAGATATGAGTAAAATAATTACTGTAGCAAGGAAATTTGCCATTACTTGCGCTCGAACCATCGTTATCACAATCAAAACAATAATAATAATCAGCCAATTTTTTGGCACTAATATTTTTTTATTTAATTTAATATGATAAAAAATTATTGGAATGAGGCAAACCATAGCCTGCGCATAGCTATAACCAGCAGCGCCTAAAATCTTGAAAACTTTAGCTTGCAAAGGACTAAATCTAAAGGCTGCCGCAGATTGCCGAACAATCATTGGGTCTATGAAAAGAGCGATGTTTGTTGTTATGATGGTAATAATTACAAAAAAAAACCCTAATTTGCCTAAGGTTGCGAATCCTTTATAGTCATTTCTTGATGTGTAGTAGAAAAAAATGGTTGCGAATACCAATAAATTATAAAATTCATCTAAAAAGCTGAGCCTGTGCCAATCACCCATATAACGCCATATCGTGTACTGCAACAATCCCAGTGAAATCACTCCATAGAGAATCAAATAAACAATAGATCTTTTTTTAAATACTGACGGTTTTACCAGAAAAATCCAAAGCAACACACTTGGCCCCCAAAAAAAACGAAAGCTTCCGACCACTGGTGGCAGATTATTTGCGACAACGTAAAGGGATGTCATTAAGACTGCAATTTGTATAAATAATGGGACAGTATTTTTGATTGATATACTCATATTTTTATAAAATAATTGAGGGCATTTTAGCTATTAAAACTTGAAAAGCCATAAAAAATTAGATGCGAAGGCTTCAGTATAATAATCGCTTATAAATGTTTTCTATTTTTTTAATATTTTTTGGCGAATATTTTTCTTTAGCTATTCGAAAACCTTCTTCTCCAAGTTTTTTAGCGAGCTCTCCATTGGATGTAATAAAATTGATAGCTTCAGCAAGAGCTTTAGGGTTGTTCTTCGGAACAATTAACCCATTTTCACCATGCGCTATAATTTCTTCCATTCCATCAGCATCGGAACCGATTGCAGGTTTTTTGTGCAAATGGGCTTCAATTACAGGGCGTGAAAAATGAGGTACCGAAAAAGGAGAAACCATGCAGCAAACCTCATCCAAATATGAGTCGACATTTTTGGTCATACCGATCTCAATTGCATTGGGATGCGATCTTATTTTTTCTATCGCGTTTTGTCTTTTTTTTCCATAAAACAAAATCTTTTTCAAAAAGCGTTTTACTTTATTTCTGTTTTTTTTTGAGGCTGTGTAAGTACCACCAAAATATATTTTCACATCTTTATCCAAGTAATCTAGTGCTTCTATCAAAGTGTAAAATCCCTTAATAGAAGATGCGCCGCCAAGATATAAAAGTTTTTTGGAGAAGTAAGAACTGATGTGAGGATCTTTTTGAGGAATATCAGAATAATTATAAACAACTTCTGTTTTTTGAGGA
>CAYVNL010000055.1:0-4345 GCA_964452925.1 uncultured Candidatus Saccharibacteria bacterium | reverse complement strand
ATTTTATCATAGCCACCGAAAGAATCAACTAAAGCAATGCATGCCGGGCAATACTTAGAGCCATAGATGACAACACCTGAATCATGGAGACATTCTATTCTGTCTTAGGCTCCGAAAAAATAATAATAAGATAAATAGAAAAGCGTTAATGAACCGAATAACGTAACCCATGTAATTGCTTTTGAATTAGCAATCCAAATCTTTCTTGTTAATACCGCTCCTAAGAAAATAATAATCTCAATGAGCATATAAAAGAAAAGGTAAAAAAGAATATAGAAAATAAAAGTTGAAAAAGATACGCCCGCTTCGGTTAGTATGCCAGTAAATGCAACCGGTATTCCTACAGAACAAGGAAGTTCAATAATAGTTATTATCGTTGCAAAAAAAATAATGCTTGTTGTAAGAGCAAAACTTCCTTTTTTAGAATCTTTAAAAACCTCTTGAACTCTTTTAGTTGCTTTTATTGCAAATTTATTATTCGAAGATTTACATGTTGGTCCGTATCTAAAAAATCTATAGAATTCTTTAAAGAAATAAACTCCACCCAAAAAAGATGCTGTTCCAACAACATAGCTGAGAATTTCTGAGTGCCCAATTAATAATTTAAATAATTGTCCCCATGCAAAAACTAGCAACCCATAAACAATAACTGTTGTAAAAATAAATAGCCCTCCGTAAAACAAAATCTTTTTCCTTGAATTAAAAATAATAACAATAGAAAGGATCAAGATTAATGCACCAATAGAACAGACATTAAGGCCATCTAAAGATCCAAGAATTATGGTAATAAATGGAAGAGACCAACTACTTATATCTAACTCAATATTTAGAATTGGAATACGAACAACGCAACAATCTTCGTCAACTATTTCTCCTTCTAGGGCTCTTACGATCATCTCTTTGTGTTTGTCTGTAAAATGAGAGAACTGAAAATAGTTTTCTCCAATAAAAGTTGTTGGCGCCATTATTTTTAGATCTTCTACTCCGTGTATTAAGGCTATCTCTTCTAGTTTTTCAAAATCATTAATTAGGTATGTTTTTATCTCTATCTCTGGATAATCAGAGATAATCTCTTCCATAAAGTTTTTTTGATCTCGGCAAACAGAACAAAGTCTATCTTCGAAAAAATAAATTGTTATTTTTTCTTCTTTTTTAATTTCTGTTATTTCTTGACCTGAGACAAAAGGAGAAAATAATAGAAAAAGAACAACAATAACAGGGACTAATTTAAATATTTTATATTTCATTTTATAATATTTATTTAATTTATATTATAACCTTTTTTATTTTTTTTCAAATAAAAAAAGAGTTGCCTTGCATCTCTTTATAATTATAGAAAACTATTTTTTACCACCCCTTTTCGTCTTGATACGATCTATTTCTTTGAGAGATTGTTTTCTTAAGCGAATACTTTCCGGTGTTACTTCAAGATATTCATCATCGCTTATTAGCCTTAGTCCTCTTTCAAGCGTAAGTTCTATTGGTGGTGTTAATATAATAGACTCATCAGAGCTTTTACTTCTCATGTTTGTAAGTTCTTTTCCTTTTGTCGGATTTACTGCCATGTCTCTACCCTTAGAAACATTCCCTATTACCATTCCTTCATAAACCTCTACTCCAGGACCAATATATAAATCCCCTCTCTCTTGTAAGTTAAATAATGAAAATCCAAGAGATTTTCCGTTCGCCATAGAAGCCATAGACCCAACCGTTCTATGATCTATCTCTCCAATGTTTGGTTTAAATCCAATTACTTGATTACAAATCATTCCTTCTCCTTTTGTGCTAGTTATAAACTCTTCACGATACCCTAAAAATCCTCTTGTTGGTATTTCGAAAACAATTATTGTATGATTTTCTTCTATCTTCATATTCTTCATAACACCTTTTCTTTTAGAGATTTTTTCTATAACAATCCCTGCCATTTCACTCGGAACATCTACTATAATTTCTTCAAAAGGTTCAAGTTTTATTCCATTTTCTTGTTTTAAAATAACTTGAGGTTTTGAAACTTGAACTTCATAGCCCTCTCTCCTCATGTTCTCAAGTAAAATAATAATGTGAAGTTCTCCTCTTCCCGAAACCTTAAAATAATCATTATTATTAAAATCTACCTTTAAGCCAACATTAACTTCTATCTCTTTTTTCAATCTTTCACGAAGTTGCCTACTTGTAACAAACTTGCCCTCCCTCCCACTAAAAGGAGAATTATTCACCAGAAAATTAAGGGAAATAGTTGGTTCATCAATATTTATAAGAGGTAATGGTTCTTGTGACGGATCGTCACATATTGTTTCTCCTATATAGATATCTGGTAATCCAGCAATCATTACTATGTCTCCAACGGAAGCTTCTTCAACTTCTTTTCTATCTAATCCATTAAAAGTAAAAATTTTAGTTATTTTACCTGTTTTTGTTTCGCCTGATATTTTTTTAATGAAAACATTGCTGTTTGCTCTTACTACGCCCTCATATATTCTTGATATTGCTAATCGACCTATAAAATTATCATAACCTAAATTAAATGGTTGAGTCTTTAGTTTTTTTTGAATTAATTCTTCAGAAGAAGCGACAGGGACCTCTTTAATTATGGTATCTAAAAGAGGTGAAAGATCATCTGAATTGTCGTTTATATTCATCTTGGCAATACCGTCTTTAGCGATAGCATAAACAGTCGTAAAATTTAGTTGTTCATCGTTAGCGCCAAGCTCCATAAAAAGAGTAAATATTTCATCTTTAGTCCATTCAGGCCTAGATGCCGGTTTATCTATCTTGTTCATAACAACAATCGGTTTTAAACCAAGCTCTAGTGACTTTTTTAATACAAATTTAGTTTGAGGCATTGGTCCTTCTTGGGCATCTACAACTAAAAGAACTGAATCAATGGATCTTAAAACTCTCTCTACTTCTGAGCTAAAATCTGCATGGCCAGGAGTATCAACTATATTTATCTTTGTTTCTTTATAGAAAATAGAGGTGTTCTTAGAGTATATAGTAATTCCTCTTTCCTGTTCTAAGGCATCTGAGTCCATACTAATACCTTCCTTGGCTGCACCAGTTTGACGCATCAAGGCATCAGTTAGGCTGGTTTTACCATGATCAATGTGGGCAATAATAGCAATATTTCTTATTTCCATATTATCTTTGATCAATAAACGTTAAAGCTATTCCTTTTTTATTCCATCTACCAGTACGACCAATTCGATGAATATAGTCTTCATAGGTCGCCGGTAGGTCGTAATTTACGACATGACTAATATTATCAATGTTTAATCCTCTGGCTGCGACATCGGTTGCAACTAAAACCTGAATCTTGTTGTCTTTGAACATGTTAAGAGCCTTTTGGCGTTGATAGTTATTTTTATCTCCATGTATTGATTCAGACTTAAGTCCTTTGCGAATAAGAGTTTTTGATATTTGTTCAACCCCATGCTTTGTTCTACCAAAAACCAAGACCTTATTAAATTCTTTCTTATTTAAAAGATTACAGAGGGTTTCTATTTTAGCACGACCCCTTTTTATCTTAATAACGTCTTGTTCAACGTTTTTTGAAGTATCCCTAGTTTTAACCGAAACCCTGACTGAATCTTTAGTAAATTCTAAAATCATTTTCTCTATGTCTCTAGATGTTGTTGCAGAGAAAAAAAGAGTCTGTCTCTCTTTCGGCATTTTATTTATTATTAAACGAGTATCTTTAATGAACCCCATATCAAACATTCTATCTGCCTCATCTAAAACAACATTTTTAAAATAAGATAGGTTAATTATTTTTCTTTCTGTTAAATCTTTTAGTCTTCCTGGGGTACCAACAATTAAATTATAATTACGACGAAGATCTGAAATTTGCCTTCTAATATTCATTCCACCAACACAACAAACAGAAAAAATTCTCATTCCCTTAACAAACTCTTTAAATTCAAGATCAATTTGAAGGGCAAGTTCTCTAGTCGGAGTAACAATCAATACTTTTTCTCTATTGTTTTTTATAATTTTATCAATAAGAGGTAAAAGAAAAGCTCCTGTTTTTCCAGTACCAGTATTAGCAACGCCAACAACATCAAACCCTTTCATGATATGTGGAATTATTTGATCTTGAATTGGTGTCGGTGACTTATATCCTTTATTTATAAGAACGCTATCTAATAATTTTCGACTTATTTTAAAGTCACCAAAACTATTCTTGGATACATAGTTTTCATCATCTTCTCCCTGAACAGCTTTATTTATAAATTTATCTGGATTTATAGTTTTAAGCCACGATGCTTTTCTGTTATTACCATAACTTGATCGTCCATAACGAGGTCGATCATATCTTTTTGGTTTATTACTTTTAATATTTTTTATA
>CAYVNL010000054.1:0-2850 GCA_964452925.1 uncultured Candidatus Saccharibacteria bacterium | reverse complement strand
CTTTATAAGGATATTTTTATTCGGGAGTCGTCTAATGGTAGGACTCCAGGTTTTGGTCCTGGCTATCGGGGTTCGAATCCCTGCTCCCGAGCCAACGTAGATTAAGCGAGGTTAAAGCCTCGTTTTTTCTTTTATTTTCGCCAAAATATGTCGGTTCGAACCTTGCCATTTCGGCGTTAAATTTTTCGATGTTATTTTTGAGTGGAATAAGCCAATTATGATAAGAAATGCTAATGTTTTTGCCAATTATTGCTTGGTTCGAACCTAACTTTTTAATGATGCTATTTCGTGTTTCTTTGTCTCCTTTATCAAACTCCTTTCGAGCTTGAGCACAGAAAATAAAATTTTCTTTGGTAAGCTCTATCAGCTCGGCTTTGCTTGGTTTAACTTTAATATCATTTTGGCTTAAGCTATCAATCTCGGCTTTTAATTTAGTGCGCTCAACTAAATAATCAGCATCATCAAGCATCTTTTTCATTCTCATACTGTTAAGTTCAGATAACTGATCTTCTAAATCTTTAATTTGTTTCTCTATATCTATTTTAACCGGCTTTTCAATATCAACTTCTTCTTTTTTATTCTTGTCTAAATAATCTAAAGCCAAGCTTAAAAACTGGGGATGCATTTCCAGTTTCTTTAACTCTCTTTTAACTTGTGTTTCAAGTTCATCTTCTTGTATGGAGCCTTCTTTACAGACAATTTCTTTTTTCTTATGAGTGCAGTGATAATAGTGATAAGTTTTTACTTCATTGGTTCCTAAAATGTATTTCTTTTTACGCTCAGCGGTTATTGAGCAGCCACAAAAACCACAAGTAAAAGTGCCGGAATACATAAAGTCTAATTTCTTAACATTTCTTTTATTACCCCTTAAGCCCAATAATTCTTGAATACGGTTATAATCATCAAGGCTAATTATTGGCTTATGTTTCCCTGGGCTTTCTTTGCCATTATAAGTAATAATGCCGGCATAAAATGAGCTAGTTAGCATTTTATACCAAGTGCTACGAGCTAATTTCTGACCGCCAGTCTTAGCTTTGGCTCTAGTCGTATATTTCCATTCATTATTCAATTTATCGAGCACCTCTTGAGCAGTATAATTACCTGTCAAAAAGAGCTTAAAAGCCTCTTTAAGAAGCGGCGCACGCTTCTTATCAGTAATAAGTGTCCGTTGACCTTTTTCAAGCCTGACGTCGTTTAAATAGCCCTCAGGAGCTAAGCCAGGAAGCCATCCGAGCAAGACTTTCTTCTCTAAACCACGCTTAACATCCTTACCTAATTTAGACGAAAAATATTGAGATTGACTAAGGGCTAATTGAAGCATCATTATGCCTTCCGGGGAGTTATCAAAGTTATAGGAGGCAAACTTTAGATCCTTAATAATACCAGTGCGGACTAAGTAGGTTATAGTTGAAGCATCTATTTCATTTCTTGATAATCTATCAGGATGCCAGGAAATTATGCCACCAGCTTCGCCCTTCCTAATTCTTTTAATCATCTCAGCGAAAACCGGCCGATTGTATGGCGAAAAAGCGCTATGCTTTTCTTCCATAACTTCCACAATTTCTAAGCCGCTAAAAAACTCGCGCACTTTATCCATTTGACTTTCAATGGATAAGGCTTGTCTTTCATCGCCTTCAGTTGATTTGCGGACATAGGCAAAATATTTAATTGGATTTTCGCTGTTCATATGATTATTTTTAGATAACAAAAAGGGACGGTCCTGAGCACCCAACTAAATATTGCCAAAAGCAATACTCGTCAGCAGAACCATCCCTTTTTGGGGGCGAGTATAAAAAAAGCTTTTGGGCTGTGTTATTTAGTTGAGTGCTACTTATATAATACTATATTTCAGATTTTTTTCAAGTTTCTATAATATTGGTTATGCTGTGATTTTGTCATTGGTTTATAGGTTCTTTCAACTAACCACAATAAATCGGCGGCCTGTTTATAGGCCTCTTCGTCACTTATTTTAATTTTAAAGATCTTTTGATAAAGCTTCTTGAATTGCTCCATGAAGCTGGGCGTAATCTCCATACAAGCACGGGAACTATGTTTATTTTACAAAGGATAATTTAGAAACCGTATAAACGGTATTGAATCTTACCTAGCCAGTCAGACCGATAACTTTTTTCAAACAAGGGCGGGATATTGCCAATTGCATTAGTGATGAATTCTTTTACTTCTTTAAAAACGGTAATAATAATTGGTTGCTCGAGATTTTTAGAGGCTAATATTTTTCTCATTCCAAAATAGCGAATATCAAACAAATTCTTGCCAACGTATTTTGAAACATAAAGCCCTAAATGATTAACGTGTTTTATTCTATTTATTTTTACAAATCCATTTTGCCAAATCGCTTTTAACTCATCAGAAGACATTTCAAAATTAACTAATAAATGATAATGAACGGCTCCGCCATTTGGTTTTGGTCTACCATAGTAATCGTTATCAGATTGAAACTCGGGAATAGCAATATATTTTAAATTTGGTCTTTTTCTCTTTAGTCTTTTAATAAACTTCTTAAATATTGGATTAGCTTCAACTAAGCTAGGCACATCAGAATCAAAGGTTAGGGTGATAAATACTTTTAAATCAGGATTAGCGTTTATTAAACGCACAATTCGTGATCTAGTCCGGCGCAAGGAAAAATCTCTCATTACTTCAACTTGAAAAGCCTTGTTGGCGCATTCTTTAATCTGCTTCATTATTTCTTCTTTCGTGCGACGTTTGGCGACTTTCTTGTTTTTCTTCTTTTGGCCAACATGAATAGGCGTCTCGTATTGGTAGAGCTCCACTTTCTTCCCGGATATTATCAATTTGTTCTGATAGGTAGCCATCTTTGAGGAGGGA
>CAYVNL010000053.1:0-9759 GCA_964452925.1 uncultured Candidatus Saccharibacteria bacterium | reverse complement strand
AAAAAATAAAACCATTTTTAGGTGATAAAATTAAATATATAGGAGAATATTCTTTTAAGGAGAAGTCTAACTTTTTTGGAAGCGCAAAAGCTCTTCTATATCCTATTGAATGGCACGAACCATTTGGCCTTAACATGATAGAGTCAATGGCTTGTGGTACCCCAGTTATAGCCTTTAACATGGGTTCTGTTTCAGAGGTTGTTAATCATGGTAAAACAGGATTTATAGTTGAAAACATAAATGAAGCTGTTAAAGCTATAAAGAAGATATATCAGATAAAAAGATCTGATTGTAGAGATTGGGTTAATGAAAATTTTTCTACAGATATAATGGTTAAGAATTATGAAAAAACTTATTATGAAATTATTTCAAAAAAAAATAATAATACCCGAAATTGAATCTAGAATTAATGAAAGATTAGATTTTTTAGGTCTTATTCCGAAAACATCACCAGAAAGATTTATAAAGGAAAGAGGACTTAAAAAACATCGTTATTTTACTCTTTGTAAAGACTCAGATGGTTTAAGTTTTTTTTATGCTAGAATTCATAACAACCAAGACGCTAAAGATAAATTTATTTCGGAAATAAACTTTTTAAAACAGATCAATAATGACTTTATACCTAAAATTAAAAATTGGGGAATTGAAAAAAACTTTGAATGGTTTTTAAGAGAAAGTATAGAATTTGAAACACTTTCAGAATTTAAGATAAAAGAAATTGAAGACTTATCACTCAAGATGGCAGAATTAATGATAGAAGTATCCAATATAGAAATAGACACATCTTTTTTAAAAAAATTTAACTATAATCAATATTTAAATATTAAACTTCTTAAGAAAATATCTGAAAAAAAGATAATCACAGATAATTTAGCTGAAGAGATAAGGCTAATGATTAAGAGAAGCATTAATTTAATAGCTAAAGATAGTTTTGTTATTTCTCATGGTGATTTAACGTTAGAAAATATAATGTCAGACAAAAAAAAGCTATGGATTATTGATTGGGAAAGAGTCCACTTAAATAGTTTTGTTTATGACACTTGTTTTTTATGGATGCACCTTTGGGACAATGATTCTGCTAGAAAGAATTTTATAAAATTTTATTTTGATAAAACAAATAAAAAAGATCTCTTTATTAAAATTTTTCCTATAATTTGTTGTTATCTTGCTTCTGGTGGAGTTGTTTTTGAAGACGATAAATTAACTTCAGAGAAAAATATTAAGAGAAGAAAATTTTGTAATCAAGTTTTAATTAATTCGGTTAAGGGTTTTGAAAAATTAATAGAAACATAATATGAAAAAAAAGATGAAGATTGCTATTTTTTGTACTAATGAATGGCCAACACCACCACCTCAAGATATTTTCTATGCACCATTATGGATTGCGTATTATACTGCAGAAGGATTGGCATCAAAAGGTCATAAAGTTTTTTATTTCGGACCAAAAGAATCAAAGATAAAAAAATCTAAACTAATTTCTTTTAACAACGAATCAATAAAAAATAATAAAGAAATTCAACCATTCCTTTTAAAGGCAAATGAATTAGTTGTTAACTTTTATGAACAGATGATGATATCGAAGATATATCAAATGAATTTAAAAGAAAAATTTGATATTATTCATATTCATCCTTTTAGGAGGTGTCTTCCCATGGCAGCACTAACAAAAACACCGACCGTTATAACAATACACGATGAAATAAAAAATTTTAACAAACACCAACTAATTGTAACAAAAGATATAAAATCTGTTCATCTAGTTTCTATATCTGACTCTCAAAGAAAACCATTACCAAACCTTAATTATGCTAGAACAGTTTACAATGGAATTGATTTAAAAAAGTTTAAATTTAATTCAAAGCCAGAAGATTATTATGCTGTTGCAGGAAGATTTGTTCCTGAAAAAGGGATTGATTTAGCTATAAAGATTGCCAAAAAAGCAAAAATTAATCTTAAGATTGCGGGTGGTCCGGCGAAAGGAGAATATTTTGATAAAAAGATTAAACCATATCTAGGTGGTAATATTGAATATGTTGGAATGGTGGATTATCTTAAAATGGGTGATTTTTATTCTAAAGCAAAAGCATTAATAGCTCCAATACAATGGGAAGAACCTTTTGGTCTTTTCTTCACCGAGGCCATGGCTTGTGGTACCCCAGTTATAGCCTTTAATAGAGGATCTGTTGGGGAAGTAATAAAAGATAAAGAGACAGGTTTTGTTGTTGATAACATAGATCAAGCTGTTTCTGCAGTAAAAAAAATAGACAACATAAACAGAAGAGATTGCAGAAAAAGAGTTGAAGATTTTTTCTCAACGGAAAAAATGGTTGATGGCTACGAAGATGCTTACTATAGAATTATAAATCATCGATCATAAAGCTTAGTAAAGATCCAGAAGCCCAAGCTTGAAGGTTACAAGCACCCTCATATTCAACAAGAGATCCTTTATTGTTTACACCGTATAGTTCTGGAATAAATCCTAATTTTTCTTCTGCCTTTAAAAGAGAATTTTTAATTAAAATATATTTATCTTTACAGTTTTTAAGGCCTTGAGCTATTATCCAGTTATCGTGTGGCCAGATACTTCCCATATGATATGAAAGATAATTGAATTCTTTTTCTTTCGAAGAATAAGTTCTAATTCCATAATGAGTCATCATGTCTTTTTGGAAAAGACGATTTATTGTTTTTTTCTTTCTTTCGTCAGATAGTATTCCTGTAAATAAAAGATGTCCAGGATTAGAGGTTATTTTATCTATTTTTTGCTTATTTTTATTTAAAGCAAGAATAAAGTATTGGTTTTTATGGGACCAAAAAATTTCATTAAAGGTCTTTTTTAGTTTTTTTGCTCTTTCTAGGTATTTTTCTGAAAGTTTTTCTTGGTTAATTTTTTTCATCATCTCAGCTGCCTGCACTAAAGACATATACTGATATCCCTGAACCTCAACCATAGAAACAGGTGGTGTTATATTTAAGTCTTTCATATCAGAGTCTTTCCATGCCTGATGAAACAAACCCTCAGGATTTTCTTTCTGATATTCTAAAAATAAATCTTTATCTTTGTCTCCATAATCTATCATCCAGTTAACAGCTCTTTCAATGTTTTCTTTTAAACTTTTTACAATAGAATTATTTTTAACTGAATCGCTATATAATCCTAAAACAATTAAAAAAAGAGGCGTACTATCAATAGACATGTAAACGGGCCTACCTCTTTTGAGCCAACTTATGCTTTCTTTATGTTTCTTCCACCATAAATCAGGAGTATCTTCAGGATAATATTCATGAAGTATTTTTCCGGGTTCTTCTCCTGTACTTAAATCTTTTTTTGCACCTTGGAGTGAAGCTAGAAAAGTTAATGTTTTTTCAGCGATACTTGGATCATATTTTAATAATTGCCAGGCAACGATTAAAGAGTCTCTACCAAACAATCCCCTAAACTTAGGGGCCCCAGCGTGAATATATCCTCTACTGTCTTTAAGCTTTTCTATGTCAGTGGATAATTTATCTATCCTTTTCTTCATAATTGTTTGTCAAAAAAGTTTAAAATAGCTATAATACTAACCGAATATTCGTAATTCTATCATATTATGATCAATTCCCCAATAGATGAAATAAAAAACAGAATAAACATAGTAGACCTGATTAAGGACTATGTAAAGCTAGAGAAATCTGGTTCTAACTATAGAGCTATCTGTCCTTTTCATTCAGAGAAAACACCCTCATTTTTTGTTAACCAAGCTCGTCAGATTTGGCATTGCTTTGGCTCTTGTAATGAAGGTGGCGATATATTTAAGTTTATAATGAAAATAGAAGGAGTTGAGTTTGCTGATGCATTGAGAATTTTAGCCGCTAAAGCAGGGGTAGAGCTTAAAAAACAAGACCCTATTATAAAAAGTAAAAGACAAAGAATTTATGAGATTTGTGAATGGTCTGCAAGGTTTTTTCAATTACAGATGCAAACGAAGAATGGATCAATGGTAAAAGAATATCTTTCTAAAAGAGGAATTAACGAAAGTAGTATTGAAGAATGGAGAATAGGATATGCCCCCGAAGGATGGAGTTCTCTTTTCTTTTTTCTTAACGAAAAAGGTTATTCTGGGAAAGAAATAGTTTCGGCTGGTTTGGCTATAGAGAAAAATGATTTTTCTGGTTATTTCGATAGATTTAGAGAGAGAATAATTTTTCCAATATTTGATTTTAATTTACAACCAGTAGGTTTTGGTGGTCGTATATTTAACTCTAAAAATGAAAAAGAAGCTAAGTATATGAATACTCCAAACACAATACTTTATGATAAAAGTAAAATTCTTTATGGTCTTCATAGGGCCAGAACACCAATAAGAAAAGAAGATAATTGCATTCTTGTTGAGGGATACACTGATGTTATAACTTCATGTCAATCTGGAATTGATAACGTTGTTGCTGCTTCTGGTACAGCCCTAACCAGAGATCAACTTTCTTTAATAAAAAGATATACTGATAATATAACTACTGCGTTTGATATGGACGATGCCGGCGGTTCAGCTACAAGCAAAAGCATAGACCTTGCTCTTTCAATGGGTTTTGACGTTAGAGTTGCTTTAATGAATGATGGCCTAGATCCTGCAGATATGATTTTAAATAATCCTGAAAGCTGGAAGGAATCAATAAAAAAATCAATATCAATAATGGATTTTTATTTCAAAAAAGCTTTTTCAAAAATAGATTCATCTATTCCAGAGAATAAAAAGAAAATTGGCTTTATCTTGGTTCCAGAAATAGCCAAAATACCTAACAATATTGAAAAAGATTATTGGGTTCAAAAATTAGCAGACAAATTAGAAGTGAAAGAAGAGTCTATAAGGAAAGAAATAGATAAGATTAGTCCAGAGACAAAAGATAGAGAAGATGTTGTTATAGAAAACAATAATAAAAAAGATAGAAAAACTCTCCTAGAAGAAAGATTGCTTATGTTTATTGCTAAAAAACCATCATTGATTGATTCTATAGAAGAAGTAAATGATATTTTTAAAAAAGATATTAAATTAATAGAATCTTTAAAGTTAGGAGAAAAAGATGCAACAAGTGAAGATAAAGAAAGAATAGGAACCTTATTAATGAAAGCTGAGATAGAGTGTGACGATCTTGATATTGATTGTGAATTTTCTCAATGCCTTTCTGATTGGAGATTTATCACTCTTAAAAATAAATTAATGGAAATAAGTGAGAAAATTAGAAAAGCAGAAAAAGAAAATAATAGTATTGAGCTTGAAAAATTATTAAAAGAATTTAGTTTTATTTCCCAAAAATTAAATTCAAAAATATGAATAAAAAACAAATAAAAGAAGAAAAAAAGATAGTTAATAAAAAAAGGAAAACAGTTGTGAAGAAAACAGCGGAAAAAGCAAAAGTAATTAAAAAAAAGCCCAAAAAAACGGATAAGGCTAAACAGAAAGATAAAAGAACAACCTTGAAAAAGGTTTCAAAAGAAACTAAAAAAACAGCGAAAAAATCTAAGAAAGATATTTTTACTGAAGATAAGAAAGAATCATTACTTCAAAAAGGCAAAATGAGGGGGTTTGTTACAATTCCCGAAATAATCTATTTTTTCCCAGAAGCAGAAAGGGATATTGATGGTTTAGAGTCTTTGATTGATGAGATGATTGAAATTGGAATTGATGTAAAAGAGAAAAGAAGTTTTCTACAAACAGAAAAAGAAAAAAAGGGATTATATAAAGAAGATATTAAGCTTAAAGTAGACCCAATACAAATATACTTAAAAGAGATATCTAGAACATCTTTTTTAACGGCTGACGAAGAAAAAGATTTAGCTAAAAAAATTGAAGAAAAAGATCCTCAGGCTACATCAAAGTTAATACAGGCAAATCTTAGGTTAGTTGTTTCAATAGCTAAGAAGTATATAGGAAGATCAAGTAATCTTACTCTTTTAGATTTAATACAAGAAGGAAACCTTGGCTTATTTAGGGCGGTTGAAAAGTTTGACTGGAGAAGAGGGTATAAGTTTTCAACTTATGCTACTTGGTGGATAAGACAAGCAATCAATAGAGCGTTAGCTGACCAAGCTAGAACAATTAGAATTCCAGTTCACATGATAGAAACAATATCAAAGCATAGCAAAGTTAGAAGAGAGCTTTTACAAAGCCTAGGAAGAGAACCATCTGCAGAAGAAGTTGCTGCGGAAATGGATTTACCTATCGAAAAAGTTAATCATATAATTAAGATCTTTCAAAAGACAGCATCGCTTGAAGCCCCTGTTAGTGACGATGCTGACAGTAGTATTTTAGCAGACTTTGTTAAGGATGATAAAACAATAACTCCATCGATGGAAGCAGGAAGAAATCTTTTAAAGGAAAGATTGGGTGACATATTAGTAGACCTTAATGATAGAGAACAAAAGATACTTTCAATGAGGTTTGGCTTGGATGATGGTATTACCCATACACTTGAAGAGGTTGGTAAAAAGTTTGGTGTTACAAGGGAAAGAATAAGACAAATTGAAGCCAAATCTTTAGAAAAGATCAGAGAACATGAGTCAATTAAAAAACTAAAAGGATATTAATTTTTACTTGCAAAATATCTTAACCTGTTATAGATTAGTATTATTCCGCGGTAGCTCAGTGGTAGAGCGACCGGCTGTTAACCGGTTGGCCGTAGGTTCGAATCCTACCCGCGGAGCCATTGTGTACGAACAGAGGCAAAATCCTCTGTTTTTGCTTTATTTACCCCTGTTTTTGCTAGTTCTAACCTTAGATATTCATCTTTTAACGAAGGATATTCATTTCCTATATCTATAAACCATTCATTTGGTTCGATATATAGCTTATTCTCCTTAATTATTGGTGTTTTTCCTATACTAAGTAATATTTCTTTTTTCAGTTCTAACCCTTCTTTACCTGTTTTATTAGCTCTTAAGAAAGAGGCTCGTGCATAGGTGGCAAAGGCGAAAGTTTTTTCAGTGAGCTCTAACCATTCTTCTGCACGTGTCTCAGTGTGCCGTAAACTATCTTTCATTTCAGCTATCTTTATTTGAAGATTATTTTTTTCCTTAATAAAGAGATCATCATCAATAAGTTGGCGGTATCTCATACGAGTAAGCTCATCTAGTTCTTTTTGTGCTTTAGTTAGGTTGTTATGCTGCATTTCATAGATCTTTTCTCTGTCTCTGACTTCTTTATCATTTTTTTCATTCAAACCTTCTAGGGCCCATTCTAAAAATTTTGGTAAAATAGTATATTTTTCAATCTCTTTCTCAATCATTGATTCTAATTTTTCTAATGGTATGTTTTTCTTTTGGTTACATTTTATTTTAGTTGTTTTTCTAGTGCAATGATAATAGGTGTATTCTTTAATTTCGCCAGTGCTTTTAATAACCTTATTCTTTGTTTCGGCGGTATAGAGACACCCGCATACACCACAACGCATCGAGCCAGTAAAAGCAAATCGATGTTCTTTAGGTTTTGGTTTTCCTTTTCTGCCAATTAATAACTGCACTCTGTTATATTCTTCAATAGTTACCATTGGTTTATGTGATCCTTGATATTGCACTCCGGCATTTTCTATAATTCCTGCATAAAACAAACTTGTAAAAATCTTATAAATACCACTTCGTGAAAGAGGGTTGTCACCAATACGCTTAAACTTTCGTGTTCTAAAGCCCCACTCTTTATTAGCGATCTCTAAAATCTTTGGTGGTGTGTAATTTCCTGTAAGCATTAAGTCCCACATTTTACAAATAAGATCAAATCGTTTTGGGTCCTTAACAATAATCTTGTTTTCTTTGTCGTTAAGATATCCGATCGGAGCTATTCCTGTTTGCCATCCTGCGTTTAGTTTTTTTAACATGCCTCGCTTAGTGTCGCGACTTAGATCGAGAACATATTGATTTGCTTGTCCGGTTTCAACATTAAAAAGCAGAACGTTGTCACTTGGTAGATATTGTCGATCCATCGTTTGTATTGATTTAATTATGCCTTGCTGTGAAAGCCAGCTTAATTTTCCGCTATCAATTGGATTGCGAGTTAATCTATTTAGATGCCAACATAAAATTCCATCAGCTTCGCCATTTTCGATTCGCTGTATCATTTCATCAAACAATGGACGGTTGTTTGGTTTTCTGGCTGACCTTGCCTCAGTGTAGGTTTTTTTAATACCTAAGTTTAAGTCAGTAGCAAGCTTCTTTAATCGATTAACCTGATCATCAATAGACTGAACCTGACGATCTTCACTTTCTGATGACTTACGAGCATACAAAAAATATTTAATTTTATTTTCTTGTTTCATTTTTTTATAACTTAAAGGGACAGTCTGGTTGACCCATACACCTTTCCTACAAGGATTGGCTTCTGGCAGACTGCCCCTTTAAGAGCAGAAGCAATGAAAATCTTGTAGGCTTATTGATGCTGGGTCAACACTTTAATTATACTATATTATCATCAAATTACCAGCATTTTTTTAACATTTTCATTATCATTGCTTTTATAGCTGTTACCAGTAATTTACCAGTATTTACTGGTGATTCTGGCCTTTTCTGTGGCGTTTTCTAGTTGTTAATTCGCTGTTTTAACAGGACAGCATTGGGTTTTTACTGTATTTACGTTGTTATTCATTTTTTTATGGTCTTTCTTTGTTATTCTTCGAGTTCTCTGTTTTGTCAATTACCCTATATAGTAATCTGTTATCTTATAGGAAATACTATTATGTTACTTAATAGTTTAATATCATTATATTATTCTATATTGTTAACTATATAATATTTAATATATCTACATGTCGTCGTCACTCAAATCAAATCTTTTCTTATAGTGCTCTTTTTCTTGTATTTCATATTCCCCCCAAATCATTTTTTCTAGTCTTTTCCATGTTTCTTTTTTGGGTATAAAAAATATAGGATGATATTTTCCTTCTTTTCCTTGATATGAAGGGGGAACTAACCACAGATATTTACCGCAATCGTTTTGGCGATCGGACTTCATTACTCTAAAACCTTTAATAGTAAAGTCCTCAAAGTCTAAGCTAATTATTGCCTTTAGCTTATCTTCCTCTAAAAATTTAATTCTTGCTTTTATTTCATCAATGTTAATTTTCATAATAGTTTTTTATTTATTTTTTATTTTAAGTATTTTCCATTGCTTTTGTGAGGCTTTGTTAAGCCATCTTAAATTGCTCTCAGGCACGAAATTTAAGATACCATTCGGCATAACCCTCCCTCCGGACATAAATACTCGACCTTTGATTTTTTTGGCTTTGGGTTCTCTCATCCATCGACACCTATCACAGATAGATCCTAACCTAAGATGAAGATCTAAATCCAATGGACACAGGTTTTGAGAGCAAGTATCAAAACTTGGACACTTTTGTAAATTTTTTAACATTTCTTTTTCTGTAAAGTTTTTCATAGTTGTTTATTAATTATTTTTTTGTAATTCCTTGTACTCTTTTTTTGTCATTGGACGATAAATTAACTCAATAAGCCTAAGGAGTTTTACCCCTTGCTCATATGCTTCCTCTCGGCTTATTTCTTTTCCATAATAATCTTTATAAATATTTTGGAATTTTGTTATTTGTTCGTCCGATAACATTGTTTTGTTTGCTTAAATATGGTCTGCTCTTAGTGATTTCGATATTATTCAATTAAGACAGATGTTTTTATTTAAGACGGTTAATCTAAAAATTCTTTTCGACCTTTTAATGTTTTTTGAAAAATAAATGCTACTTTTTTGGGCCATGTAATTTTATTAGTTAAAGATTTAGTATGAC
>CAYVNL010000052.1:0-2029 GCA_964452925.1 uncultured Candidatus Saccharibacteria bacterium | reverse complement strand
TTTATTTTCATTCAGCCAAATAATATCTAAAGAGATTAAAGTATTTTTCATCCAAAACCTATAAACCCCAGGCTTATCAAAAATAAAAAGCATGCCTTTATTGTCTGCCAGCTCTTCTATATCCATTAAACCCTTAATCCTTTTAGCGGCATTATCTGCTGTTTGAACCTCAAAACAGCTATTATTAAAACATACCTTAAAAATTTCTTCCATAGTATTATATTCAGCTAAATAAGCTAAAGAGCTTAAATAATCTACTGGACAATAGTTATCAGTTAAAATTAATTGCCCATCTAGGTCTATATCTTCTATGTCAATTAATTTTTTATCTAGCTCCTGAATTACTGGCGAAACCTTTGCTACGACATCGGGATCTTTAAAGTCTATAATACGGTCACTATTATAACCAACCAAAATAATATTTTGAATCTCAAAACTTTCCCTATCTCTTAACGCAAAAAAATAGCTATTCGGAAAGACGGTCCTAAAAGTTCTAATCTCTGAAAAGATTAACGAAGGCTCAAGCTCTTTTAAACTACCAATGGAATTAATAATAAAAATACCGCTATCTGATAAATGATCTTTTACTAACTGAAAAAACTCTTTTGTTACTAAATGGGCTGGAATAGTAAGAGAATTAAAAGCATCACCATATATTAAATCATATTTCTTACTGTTCGTTTTTAAAAAACGTCTCCCATCTTCAACATAATTTCTTAATCTATCATTTTCAGATAAATTAAAGTATTTCTTAGATAATTCAAATAAGGTTGGTTCAATCTCTGATACTTCAACAATTATTTCGTCAGAAATCCTTAATAAAGATTTTGGTATAGTATAAGCCCCTCCACCAATGACCAATGTTCTTCTAACATCTGGCTTAAAAATCTTATACAATAAATAATATTTAGTATATTCAAAAAGATCTTCTTCTCTGTTTAGATATATCCCTCCTGAAACTGAACTGTCTAACTTTAGAATTCGCACTGGCTCATCGTCTTTATAATTTGAATCAAATATTAGAATCCTCTCATAGAGTCCGTCCTTGCTAAAGACTACGCCTCTGGGCAAATTTAGAGAACTGAACAATAAAGAAATAAAAACGAGAAAAAAACAAAAACAAAAAAACTTAAGTAAATCTTTTTTTTTAGTTCCAGTAAAAAATAAACCCATAAACCCAAGCAACAATAAAACAAAACCGGTTGTTAGCATAATTTCTCTTATCCCAAAAACTGGTATCAACACAAAACCAGAAAAAAGGCTTCCAAATATACTCCCAAGGGTTGACGAAAAAAATATTTTTCCAGAAATCGTACCAATTCCTTGACTCTTGCGCAAATCACTTTGAAGCTTAATGGCAAAAGGGGATAACATACCAAGAAAAAAGGAAGGCACAAAAAAAAGAACGATAGCTGACAATAAGGGGCCAATAATCATAGAAAGATTTTTACTAAACCAAGTCAAAAATAAAAAAATAAAGATTTGAATTAAAAAAACTGATATCGCCCCTAATATAATTATGCTAAAGAACCATTTAAAACTCGGATGTTTATCAGCCAAGCGACCTCCGATATAATAACCAAAGCTCAATGCCGCCAAAACCACTCCAATAATACTAGAAAAACTAAAAATAGTATTCCCAAAATAAGGAGATAAAATTCTGGTGGCCACTACCTCAATTACTAAAACTGCAGCCCCGGTGATAAAAACTGTAAAAAATAAAAAATTTCTTTTTAAAAAACTCATATTAATAAAATAATTATTAGATTTATTGAACTTTGAATTAGTGTTGCCATAATTTACTCTCCTAACTTTTTGGACCTAATGGAAATCGAACCCATATCGATGCTATGCAAAAGCAGTATTCTACTATTAGGCTATGGGCCCAAAAAATTAGGAAGATTCTTTAGGGACAGTCCCTAGACTTATCAGTAGGAGAATTAAAAGAAAAATTTTTCCCATCTATTAATATAAGTTACTGTGCCGGTTTTAATATTTATTACGGTTTTCATAATCCAAGGTTTGATAT
>CAYVNL010000051.1:0-5422 GCA_964452925.1 uncultured Candidatus Saccharibacteria bacterium | reverse complement strand
CATTTTATATTAAAATTTAATAATCCTTCTTTTTTCTCTTTTTCAGATAATTTTTCTATTTTTTTATAATTCTCTTCTCCTATTAAATGATCTATTCTGAAGCGACGATGACAATCTTTACATTCTATTAAGGGATCTGAAAAACCCGAAACATGACCTGATGCTTCCCATACATCGGAATTTATTATTATGCTACTATCAATACCTAGGATATCTAATCTATTGGAAACAAAAAATCTCCACCATTCGTTTTTTATATTATTCTTCATTTGAACTCCTAATGGACCAAAATCCCAAGAATTAGCAAGGCCACCATATATCTCCGATGATGGGAATATAAAACCTCTTCTTTTACACAAGGACATTATCTTTTCCATAAGATTGTTTTCCATAATATTATCTTACAACTCCCGTTATTTCAGATATAGATTCATCATCTGGAAGATCTGTCTCTATCGATCTATAATCATTGTAAATTACCTGATCTGTCCAAGAATCTAGTCCTGAAATTATAGCTTCATTGATTATTTTTGCTACTCTTCCTCTCTGATTTACGGTTGGGTTAAATATTATCTGAAAAAATACTTCTAGCGAATCTTCTCCTGGCTCAATCTCTCCAACATCCCAAACGACTTCTCTGGTAACGGGATCAAAAGACAAGCTTGACTCTTTAGGAGAAACCTCCCCACTCAACCTAACCTCTGATGGAAGGGTTGCTTTAATTTTAGTGTTACTAATATTATTATTTTTATTTTCTACTTTCCAATGAATTGTATAGCTAGTAGAAGAGCCAACAACCGGACTTTGGGGTCCATAATTATCAAATGGACCAACAGAATAATAACCTTTTTGCTCAACAACTAACCTACTATTAATTTTATTCTTTATCTTTTCTTTAATATTGCTCAGAGAAACCTCAGCTATTAATTCTGGATTAATATCATCAATTTCATCTTTTAATTTTACCCAAAAATCAACTTTACCTTCTTCCATAACTGAAAGAAATCTTAATTTTGAGTTTGAGTTTGAATCCCATATAATCATTGCTGAGTTTTCTTGAAAACTACCAGACCCTGGCTGAACACTATCAAGATCAATAAAGCTACCATCAAGCCTTGCTGTTAAAAATAATCCTTCTAATGGACTATCTCCAGTATTTTTAAAGAATATTTCATAATAAAGATATTCTCCTTCTTCTACTGTATAATTAGGATTGCCATTAACTTGATGGGTTATGAGTATTAGAGGTGTTGCCATCTCTATTCCTTTAACGGATTCTTTTAATAAAATAAAGTTTCCTTCTCTCCAAAAACCAAGTTTAGCTTTAAATATTTTAGCACTAGAGGGATCTCCCTCTAATTCTCCAAAAACCTCTATTCTTCCGCCTTCACCCTTATTAATAACTCCTAACTCCCATTCATTTTCTTCAAAAGAAGATTTTGGTCTGCTTTCTGAAAATTCAAAACCTGAAGGATATTCTACTAAAACCGTTAAGTCTGTTAGTGGGTAATCTATCCTTGAAAAATAATTCATTTCAAAAGAAAAGTTTTTGCCTGGCTCAACTCTTGACGGTAAACTAATTTCAAATGTTATTGGAACTTCAGAAATAACAAGATTATAACTAGTCTCTGATTCATAATTTACGTTTAAATTTCTTGGTCTATAATTAATTCTTGCTTTTGCAGTAACAACAGAATCTTTTTCTCCTATAATAATTCCCTTAAATCTTTCTGTTCTTTCTTCTCCTGGCTGAATATCATCTAATGAAATTTCTATCTTCCCCTCTCCTCTTACTATAATTTTTTCATCTTGAACTTCCCTCCATTCATCAGACATAACAGATGTTTCTGGATAATTAAAAATTAGCTTAGGGTTTTCTAGCCTAACGCTTCCATTATTTTTATAACGAACTGTGTATGTTATCTCGTCACCAGCCTGAATATCTGATGGTCCCAGTATTTCTAGTTTTAAAACCTCCCTAGAATAACTATTTCTCCACCAAAACCAACCTGATAGAGCAGATAAAACTATTATTAGTAATAGAAATATTTTTATTATTTTTTTCCACATATTATCATTTATTAATGATTAATTAAGCTTATTGCTAAGCTCTTTTATAATATACTTTTTAGGGTTGTTATGCAAATCTAGACAAGTAAAAAAAATAGAAAGAGCTATTCATGATTTTCTGTTTATATCTTTTTTACTACTTTACCGAAATCTTTACCATAACTTAAGTCAAAGTTTTTTTTAGAGAAAAAACAAATTTTCTTTCTTAAATTAAAAGTATTTGCATGATAAAAATGACCAAGATAAGAATTTATTGTTGCTATTATTTTTTTTATTTCTATTTTCTGTTTATCGTTTTCTTTTCTTGCTCTGAATATTTTTTTCTTAAAACTACCCACTACTCGCTTTCTTGCTAACATATAGTCCGGCCTTATAAAATATCCTAAAAAATCTATTCCTCTTTCTACTGATTTAATTTTTGTTTTTTTGTGACTTACCTCTAGCTTTAAATGTTTTTTTAAAAAAAATTCTATCTCATCATGCCAAAGCTTTAGTTTTTCCTTGTCGTTAGATAAAAGAATAAAATCATCTACATAACGAAAATAGTTTTTACACTTTAAATTTCTTTTTATAAAATGATCTAGTTGGTTTAAATAAAGATTAGCAAAAAACTGTGAAGAATAATTACCAATAGGAAGCCCTTTGTTTTCTTTAGAATTAAACAACGACTTACGAAAAGGAACTAAATTAAAAAGAGAGCTATCTCCTTTTTTAACATAATTTTCGGTTGGTTTATGAAAAATAATAACACTAGATAGCCATAAAATATCTTTTTTCCATTGTTTTGATTTATTTTGAACTAGAACAAGCTTTTCTAGTATTGTATATAATATTTTCTTATCTATTGCCATAAAAAAACCTGCTATATCCATTTGTAAATAATATATCTTTTTCTTGTAATGCTCTCTTATTGATTTTTTAAGGCGATTGACTGCAAGATGTGTTCCTTTACCTTTTCTGCAAGAGAAAGAATTAAAGATAAATTTTCTTTCACCAAATATTTCTATTTCTTTTACTAAAAGATGATGTATAATTCTATCTTTAAACTCAGCAGCAAATATTTCTCTAGCTACAGGGTCCGTCACTACAAAACAAATAGACTTTCCAGGTCTATATTTTCTTAATTTTAGTTTTTCTAACAGAACAAAAAGATTTTCCTCTAAATTAAATTCAAATTTTAAAGCATTAATGGTTCTTCTTTTTTCTTTTCTACAATTTAAATATGCAGAATAAAGTTTTTCAAAATTAAAAACTTCGCTCATAAACGTCAGAAAATCTAGAACTCCAGCTAAGCCATCCTCCTATCATCTCTCCTATTTTTTTTATATAATTCATTTGAATATGAATATACTGTTTATGTGAAATAATTCCTATCTCTTGTGCCATTCTCAGTCTTGTTTTCAAACAATCAAAAACAATACTTAAGTTTGTTATTTTTAAATATTTCTCTTTCTTGGAAAGAGAATTAGCAATAATTACAATGTCAATGCATTCCCAGTTTAATCTTAATATATTCTCTCCTAAAGTATATTTATAGTCTTTAGGAAATCCCCTTATTACACTATAAAGATGTTTATTTAATTGATAGAGGTCAAGATAAATAGGAAGATGATCTGATTTTGTCATATTGTTTATTGTTGTTTAACATCGCGCCCTCACAAAATATGTAAGGGCGAATTAAAATTAACTTCCTACGAACACAACGGACGCGATTGTCGTTGTTCTTATTGTTGTTGTTCTCATTCCCATTATTGAAGTTCATGTTCCACGCGTTGTTGCTATTGTTCTCAGTAGACGACCAATAGTTGTCGTCCGTTTTAAAAACTCTTTTACTTTCTTGTTCTCCAAAGGCCTGATTGTTGTAAAAAAACCTTTTGACTATTAATACCCCTATACAGGAGGTGAAAAGAGCGCAATGAATTTTAACCACTCTCTTTTAAGTTCTTGTCCTAATCCAAGGATAGTAACTTAAAAATCCGGCGATGATTTTTTTAAATTTCTGAAAATTTTTGATAAGCAAAAATTTTCAAAGTCCAAAGTCCAAAGTATCTTTTTATAAAGGAAGATTTATTATTCTGAATGCCTACGAACACAACGGACGCGATTGACGGCGCTCTTATTGTTGTCGCCCTCGTCCCCATCATCGAAGATCAGGTCCCACGCGTACATGCTATTGCCCTCAGTAGACGACCAATACCAGTTGGCCGAGAATCCACCTATAGCAGTTCTGTTGTCGTAAAGAGTAGATAGTTCATTTCTAGCAGGTAAATACCAATCACTATATCCATTAAGTACAAGGTCATTACACAACCTTGCCGCTACCTCTCCAGTGCTTGAACCACAACTACTTCCTCCTAAGTTACCTCCTGTCCATCCATCATGGAAGGCTACAATGTTTGTTGTGTTTAGGGGTCCATCTGTTGTTGATGTTGCAGAGGGAGAGACTGATTGACCAAAACAACCCCATTCTATCCAATCACTATTATCAATTGGTGATGCTATGAGGATATTATTGCCATCTATATTAGCAACTATTCCTCCTCCACATTCACTTCCTACTGATTCTCCTGAACAGCCTCCTGCTATTTCTTCTTCTGCAAAATCAGCTGTAACTGTTTCGTTACCATTCATAGTTACAGTACAGGTTCCTGTTCCAGTACATCCAGCACCACTCCATCCTGTGAACTCATGTCCAGGACTAGGGCTTGCAGTTATCTCTACTGTTGTTCCTTCATTATAGGCATGTGTTCCTTGTCCTGGGTTTGTTGTTCCTGATCCAGTTATGTCTATTGTTAATGTATATTCTATCTCTGCAAAATCAGCTGTAACTGTTTCGTTACCATTCATAGTTACAGTACAGGTTCCTGTTCCAGTACATCCAGCACCACTCCATCCCGTGAATTCATATCCAGTGCTAGGAGTTGCAGTTATCTCTATTGTTGTTCCTTCACTATGGGTATATGTTCCTTGTCCTGGGTTTGTTGTTCCTGATCCATTTATCTCTATTGTTAATGTATATGAGTCTATGAATGGTACACATTTACCTTCGTTTTCTCCTGGTGTTGTATCACAAGAAGAGTC
Organism: uncultured Candidatus Saccharibacteria bacterium; assembly: GCA_964452925.1. GTDB lineage: Bacteria > Patescibacteriota > Minisyncoccia > Minisyncoccales > CSSED10-335 > CAYVNL01. Next base: position 271 of record CAYVNL010000051.1, on the reverse strand, counting down.
TTGTAGTATAGTTGTGCTATCTGTACACCATGAAACACTGTTAATTAGATAATCAAAACAGAAACTATTGTTAGTTTCTGAGTATTTACTGTTTTCTATATATTCGTATTCTGTTTCAAGATTATCTACCATTGTTGCCATCTCTGCTGGTGTACTAGTTAGTTCTTGCATCTCTATATATCTTTTCATCTGAGAGGCTTCTACTTTAATTTTAGCTTCATTAGCTTTATCTCTAGCACTTCCTAGAGAGACAAAGACTACACTAGCTAGT
>CAYVNL010000050.1:0-5495 GCA_964452925.1 uncultured Candidatus Saccharibacteria bacterium | reverse complement strand
ATTTTTAAAATCATTACAAACAACAACATACCAATCTTTTTTTTCTGTTATATTTAAATTATTAGTCGTTCTTATCAGTAAAGATTTAGGAAAAAATAAAGCAATGTTTTTAAATTCTTCTTTAGTAATAACATAATCAAATTTAACAGGACCAACCGGAACAATCATTTTCTGATATTCTGTCCATAATATATTTTTATATAACAGGGTTGGTTTGTTCAGTTTAGCATAAAAGCTTTCATACCTTTTTATTGTTTCTTTTTTTATCATAAAATAATCTTACCGTATTTATAATCATAGAGTCAATAAAAATAAATAAAAACCCAATAAAATTATTGGGCTTACTATTAACCATTCGTAATACCGGTCGGGAATCATGGGTGATATTAAAACTTTTTTCAAATAAAATACCTTTAATTGATATAAAGAAAAAGCACAGAAATTTAATCTCTGTGCTTTTATCAATGTTTATTTATCTGAAAACCTACCCCTTTTTGTTTGTAATTTCTCTTCCATTTCCTGTGCCGTAATACACCCTCTTTCAACAGCCGCTTCTAACCTCTCTTCTCTTTGTAACATCCTTTCTTCTTTGTGCTGCTCTCTTTCTTCGTTTCTGTAAGCATAAAAGTCTTCTTTTGAAACTCCCAATTCTTGGGCACTCACCTTGTCTTCTTGTCTAAACCTAAGCATTGATTCCCAGGGCTTTGTTTCTTCGTTCGCAAAAACCGAAGCAGTTGATAGAAAAATAAAGCATGCCATTAAAAACGTCCCAATAAATAATTTTTTAATCATTATTTTATTTTTACTATTTAATTAATATCCGACCTTTATATATATTAATACATAAAAGTCGAAATTATCTTTCATTAATCCTGAAGCGACCATCAATCCTTCTAAAAGCAAAAACATCTATTAAACCATTTTTCATTTCTCCAATAACCATAACTTCACTTCCTTCTTTTATTTCTAGATAAATACGACGACCTATTGATTGTTCGTTTATTATTAAAAAAACTTTTTCTCCACTATCAAGTTCTATTATCCAGTTTCCACCTTCTTTTTTTAAAGCCTTACCAAAATATGTATTTTCAATATCAATATTTCCTAAATTTCTATACATCTTTCCAGCAACAGGCAACTTCTCGTGTTTAGCCAAGTTAAAAAAATATTGATGTACAGATGATTTTTCAATTAAAAAGCTTCCAATTGAGGTTAAGATAATTATTGTAATCAAAGAATAAATAAGAGGTTTTCGATAAATAAAAGAAAACCTTTTGCTAATTATTTCAATTGAAATAATTAGAGCGACAGCTAAGAAAACAAGGTACCATGGAAAAGATAAAATGACTGATCTGATAGCATGAAATCCCATCCCATGAAAATAAAAAATATTGTTTACCTTAAGAACAAAAACAATTAAACTTCCAAGGTATAAAACAAAAAGCGAAAGCAAGAATATTGATCCGATAAATAAAAGAGATTTAATTATAAAATAGAGTTTTGGTTTCATTTTTATACCCCTTTTTCCAATCTCAGAAATTACTTTTTCGCTTATTAATTTTTGATTATTTTCTTTTTTCATATAATTTTTTAATTTCTTTGCGCCCTCTTTTTAATCTTATTCCTACCGTTGAAGTTGGCATTCTTAAAATATCGGAAATTTCTTGATAATTTTTGTTTTCAAAATAATAAAGAATAAGTGGTTCTCGATATTTCACCTTTAGCTTATTAAGATATCTTCCTAATTCTTTTTTTTCCTCTTTTTCTTGAATATCTTCTAATGCATTACCTTTATCAGCAAAAGAAAAAATAACATTGGCATCAAAAAAAAGATAAGGCTCTTTTTTACTTTTTTTAATAATATTTACAAAATGATTGTGAGCAATTCTGTAAATCCAAGATGAAAATTTTTTTGAGGTGTCAAAACTCTGAATATTAATATAAGCTTTAATGAAAACATCTTGTACGGCATCCTCTATATTTTCATAATTAAATAAAAATCTTTTACCATATCTTAATAATTTATCTTCATATCTTTTAACAATTATACCAAAAACATCCGTTTTCTTTTCCTGAACGAACCTAACTAATTCTTCGTCTGTTTTTTCTTCTATTTTTTTCATCAGTAACCCTATATTTAATTATACAAAATTTTACAATAATTATTTCATTTATTATGTTATAAAATAAAATTCCGGAAAAAAATTTCAGAATTTAGATGTCTTGGTCGCTAGCAAAAGAATGCTGAGATTCGTTAACGAAACTAGAACTTCAGTCCGCAAAAAATTAAAGATATAATAATTATCGTTTATTTAAAAAAAGCCAATAGATAACTAAATGGGCTTTAGGGTGCTACCCGTGAAAGCACTCAACCCAGAAACGATATTCTGGATGTTCTTGGTTATATCCAAGCTTCACTACAGCAGACTTAACAGCCCTGTAACGATCTTGAAGATACTCTTGGATATCGTCATAGTCTTTCATCGCAACCTTTTCAACTTCTTGCGTAACTACTTCTTTTGCCATTTCGACTTCTTTCCTGAACATAGCATCCCTCCTTTTTTAAGTTACTTCTTATATTATAATTATTTTTTCTGTCAATTAATATTGATACCTTTCGTTCGGTTTATTTTCTTTTTCTGTAAGTAAAAAATGTTTTTTAGTTTTTTATCTGCTGCGGGGGGAGGCCTCGAACCTCCAAGCTTCGCGTCCAGAGCGCGACGGCTTTACCAATTTGCCCACCCCGCATTTAATATTAAATTTTTAGATTTTTTCTTATCGCTAATAAACTAGAAAATATTCCTAATATAATCGCTAAAATAAATTGAATTAAAAATAGAAATAAAAAGTTATTTTTAAAATATTCTAAAATATTAAGATTAGGAATAAGCAATGCTATCCTTGAACTGAAGGCAAAAGAAAATAAAAATATCATAAAAGAGCTAAATAAAAAACCAATAGCTCCAATGATAAATCCTTGAAAAACAAAGGTAGATATTAAGAATCCTCTAGAAGCACCAACAAGGCTCATTATATTAATTTCTTCTTTCATCTCATATATTGACAATCTTGTTATGTTGAAAATGATAAGAATGCCTATAAAACTCATTGATATTGCTAAAATAATTCCTATTTTTTTAAATATAGATGTAATCTGAAATATTTCATTAATAACTGGCATTTTTTCTCCTGAATCTATTTTATAGAAAAAAATACTTGATGGGCTTTGGTTTACAAAAGAATCTATTGCCCTATATCCTTCAGGAGTGTCAGATATTATGCTTATATAAGAAAGAAAGGGATTGCCAACTTCAGCAAGAGCAGCCATTAAAACTGGATTATCTTTGTTTTTTAATATAAACATTTCAAGCGCTTCTTGCTTTGAAACATATTGAACGGCAGTAACATCGTCAAGAGCCAAGACTTCTTCTTTAAAATCAATTACTATATTTTCATCTACCCCTTCCTTAAAATAAACACTTACTCCAATCCTGTCTTTAATTTCAGAAGCTATGTTTTCAGCAAAATTGCCAGAAACAAAAACAAAATTTAAAAATAATAAAGATATTGCTATTGAAAATATCGCCACCAAAGAAAGTCCAACATTTCCTAATAAATTAATTGAAGCTAACTTTATTGATCTTTTTATTTTAATAAACATATTTTTTAATTATAATCTAAATTTACCAGATAATTCATCTCTTACTACTCCCCCTTCTTTTATTGTTATAACTCTTCTGTTGTTTTTATTAATTATCTCTTTATCGTGAGTAGCAAAAATAACCGTTGTCCCTTTTCTGTTTATATCGGAAAGAAGATTAACTATGTCTATGGTGTAATAGGGATCTATGTTTCCAGTTGGCTCATCTGCAAGAATAACATCTGGAGAAGATATGAGCGCCCTTGCAATAGCCACTCTTTGCTTTTCTCCCCCGGATAACTCACTTGGATAATGGTGTGCTTTACCTGAAAGACCAACAACATCTAAAAGTTCTGGTATGTTTTTTATTATTTGCTCATCTTTAAAACCTAACGACTCCATAATACAAGAAAGATTGTTATATATATTTTTACTATCAAGAAGTTTATAATCTTGGAAAATAATACCAATTCTTCTTCTTAGTTTATAGATATTTTTTGCCTTAAATTTACCAACATCTTGACCGTCAAAAAAAACTTTACCATCGGTTGGTTTTTCTTCTCCTGTTATTAATTTAAATAAAGTTGTTTTTCCTGACCCTGACTTACCTGTAACTAAAACAAATTCTCCTTTGTCTACTTTAAAAGATGATTCTTTAAAAATTATATTTTGTTTTTTATCTGATCGAGCTGGATATATTTTAGTTACTTTATTAAAAAAAATCATTTTAATTTTAATTGTTTTTGTTTATATACTTTATACCTGATTCTATGAAATCTTCCAAGCCCCCATTTAAAACTTCTTCAACCTTTGAAGTTTCAAGACCAGTCCTTAAATCTTTTACCATTTTATATGGATGAAGAACATATGATCTTATCTGGCTTCCCCAACCAACAGAAACTTTCTTTCCTTTGATATCACTTAGTTCCTTTTCTTTCTCTTCTTCTTTTAATCTATTCAATTTTGACAATAGTATTTTGATTGCTTTTTCTTTATTTAACATTTGAGACCTTTCGCTTTGAGAAGAAGAAGTTATCCCGGTAGGATTATGAGTAATTCTAATGGCCATCTCTCTTTTGTTTACGTTTTGACCACCAGGGCCAGATGCCTTATAGGTGTCTATTCTTAAATCAGAAACATCTAGCTCTAATTCTTTTTCTTCTATCTCGGGCAAAACATCTACCATTGCAAAAGAAGTATGTCTTAGTTTCTTGCTTGAGAAGGGAGATATCCTAACGAGCCGGTGAACGCCCCTTTCTTTCTTCAGGGTTCCAAATGCATAATTACCTTTAACTTCAATCGTCACCTCTTTAATTCCAATCCTTCCTTCTGGACCACCAGAATCACCAAAAGATTCCTCTATGACGCTTAGCTTAAAACCATTAGAAGTAAGATACCTCTGATACATTCTAGATATAATAGCCGCCCAATCTTGTGCGTCTTGACCGCCAGCTCCGGCAAAAACTTGTAAAATAGCATTTCTTTTGTCGTAACCATCTGAAAAAAACAATCCTATCTCTTCTTTTTTTATCTTTTCATTAAGTTTTTCTATTTTAACAAAAAATTCTTTTTCATCTAATTCGTTTATATCAATATCTATAAATTCTTTTAAATAGTTTAATTCATCTCGTATAAACTTTATCTTCTCTATCTCTTGTTTTAAATCAGAAAACTCTTTGGTTATTTTTAGTGCAGCTTCCTTGTCTTCCCAAAAATCAGATTTTAATTGTTTTTCTTCTAAAATCTGAATTTTATTTTTTTTACCTTCTACGTCAAAGATGCTCCTCTAAAAAGAGGAGCTTTTCTTCTGTTTTAACTAATAATTCTTTTAATTCTTCTTTCATTTTAATAAGCC
>CAYVNL010000049.1:0-2484 GCA_964452925.1 uncultured Candidatus Saccharibacteria bacterium | reverse complement strand
AGCCCCTATTAAAATAGGGGCTTGTTTTGTTTTTTTCTTTGCTATAAAATAGATAAATAATAAAAGAAAATTAATTTTAATTAGAGTTAGCTATGAATTATATTAAAAGAACTGCGCCTTTTTTATTATTAGCTTTAATTTTGACAGGTTGTTCTAATAACGAAGTTTCTGTGATAGAAACTAGTAAAAAAACTCCTGTTGAAAAAAATATGATAGCTGTAGTTAAAACCAATATGGGGGAAATAAAAATAGATCTTTTTGAAAACTTAGCACCTAAGACGACAGCTAACTTTGTTAAGTTAGCCGGAGAGAGCTTTTATGATGGTACAAGATTCCACAGGGTAATTAAGGGCTTTATGATCCAAGGAGGAGATCCTTTAAGCAAAGATCTTTCAAAGAAAGATTCTTGGGGATTCGGAGGGCCAGGGTATGCTTTTGAAGACGAAATCCACAGCAAAAATTACAATGAAGCAGGAACTATTGCTATGGCTAATAGCGGGCCAGACACCAACGGAAGCCAGTTTTTTATTAACACGGTTACAAATAAACACTTAAATTCCAAGCATACTGTTTTTGGGAAAGTAATAGAGGGAATGGATGTTGTGATGGCAATTGAGGAAGCGGCCGTTGATGAAGCTGATCGTCCTATGGAAGACATTGTTATAGAAAGCATTATAATAGAATAAAAGATATTAACATTTTTACTAAACCTGGTTTAGTAAAAACCAGGTTTTTAGTTAAATGAACACATTAAAAGAATTTAAAATTATTTGGAATTATTTAAGAAAATACAAAAAAGGAGTTGTTAGGCTTTCTGCTTTGGCGATTGTTTTTGCGGTGACTTCTGCTGCGATCCCCTATATTTATGGGCGGTTAGTTGATATAGTTTCTTCGGGTTCTTCAACTTCTATCGTTTTTTATCTTTTAATGTCTTGGGTTTTGACAAGTATTTTTTCGGAGGTGTTTAGAAGAATAGTTTCTTTAAGAGGGGGCTTTATTGGGGCTGAAGCTGCAGCAGATTTAATAATGGAGCATGCGTCTCATGTTATTAATCTTCCTTTGAGTTTCCATAAAGAAAAAAGAGTTGGAGAAGTGGTTTCAAGAATAACTAGAGCGGGAGACCATTTGAGAGATATAACAGAAAATACTTTGTTTTGGATATTCCCCCAATTTTTGACCATGTTAATTGGGTTAGTTGTTTTATTGGTAATAAACTGGCAGCTTTTTTTAGGAATTTTTATTATTTTACTTTTTTCAATACTTATAACTGCAGTAAGGTCTTCAAAAATAATTGAGGCTCAAAAAGAAGTTAATAAAAGCTTTGACAAAGCAACAGGAGACTTGAATGATTCTTTTTTAAATATTCAAACAATAAAATCTTTTACCGCAGAAGAGTTTCAGCAAGAAAAAATAAAAAAATCATATAAAGAGGGGACAGTTCCATCTTCAAAAAAAGTTTTAACCATTTGGGAAAACACTCATTTTTTTCAGGAGATAACTTTTTCTCTTGGTTTTGTTGTGATTTTCAGTTATGCGTTGTATCTTCTAAGTTCGGGTGTTATTAGCACGGGTGTTTTGGTGATGTTTTTGGGTTATCTAAATTTAACCAGAATGCCAATAAGGACTCTTTTGTGGCAATGGCTTTCTATTCAAAGAGGGCTGACAACAATTAGAAGGGCAAGAGAATTTTTGAAAATTAAACAAGAGTCTTTTAATAAAAAAGGCAAAATCTTAGAAAAAGTTAGCGGGAAAATAGAATATAAGAACGTTAGTTTCAAATATCCAGGGAAACACTTGGTTTTGGATAATATTAGTCTTAAAGCCTCTCCGGGGCAGAAAATAGCCATTGTGGGGGGTTCTGGAGGAGGGAAAATTACGCTAGCTGACCTCTTATCTCTCTATTTTCTTCCAACCAAAGGAAAGATATTAATAGATGGAGTAGATATCAAAAAACTTAACCTTTCTTTTTTGAGAGGTATTATCGCTTATGTTCCTCAAGAAGTAGTTTTGTTTAACGATACGATTAAAAACAATATTCTTTATGGCAATCCAAAAGCTACTGAAAAGGATATTCTAGAAACTGCCAAAATTGCCAACATAGATCATTTTATAAATTCGCTTCCAAAAAAATATGACACAATGGTTGGAGAAAGGGGAGTTAAACTTTCGGGCGGACAAAAGCAGAGGTTGGCTATTGCTAGGGCAGTAATTTCTAATCCAAAAATATTGGTTTTAGATGAAGCAACATCATCTTTGGATGTTAAGTCAGAGAAAATGATTCAAAAAGCTATAGATAATTTGATTAAAGATAAAACCAGCTTAATTATTGCTCATCGATTAAGTACAACTCGTAACGCCGATAAAATACTGGTAATGGATAAAGGCAGAATAGCAGAGCAAGGAAAGCACGAAGAATTAATGAAGAAAAAAGGCATCTACTATAATTTCTATAATCTTCAGTTTGCAGAAGACTTTTAATTATGT
>CAYVNL010000048.1:0-12861 GCA_964452925.1 uncultured Candidatus Saccharibacteria bacterium | reverse complement strand
ATTAGTGAAGGAAAAAAATATTTTAGTGATAAAGTTTTTTATTTAAACGGTGGTATTCTTAAAGGCAAACCATCGACACTAATTAGTTTTAATGGTAATAATATAAATATTCAAAGGTTTGGTAGTAAAAAAATTAAAATATAAAATATGTTTTTAAAACTTTACTTAATCTCTCTGCCTGTTTTCTTTGCCATAGATATGATTTGGCTTGGGTTAATATCAAAAAACTTTTATCAAAAGCAAATAGGTTTTTTAATGAAGTCAAACATTAATTGGTTGGCAGCTATTATCTTTTATTTAATATTTATAGCCGGTCTTATTATTTTCGTAATAAACCCAGCTGTTAGTAAAAATTCATGGATAGACGCTCTTTTATTTGGTGCATTATTTGGAATGATCACATATGCAACATATGATCTTACGAATCTAGCAACACTTAAAGACTGGCCTTTAATAGTCTCTATCGTAGATATCTTTTGGGGGTCAATATTAGGGGCCCTTGTTTCAGTAATAACTTATTTTATATCTAAAATAATATGAATTCTTACTTATTGATAGTTTTTTGTTTATTTGTATATATGACAGGATGGTTTATTTTTTCTTTAATTAAAAAAAGAAATGATGTTGCAGATATAGCATGGGGATTAGGTTTTATATTCGTCGCTTGGATTTCTCTCTTGATTTTTAAAGGGTTTGACTTAGCATCTTTCTTGGTCGGTTTAATGGTTACAATTTGGGGATCAAGGCTCTCGTTCCATATATATAAAAGGAATAAAGGCAAAAAAGAAGATTATAGATATCTAGAGTATAGAAATTATTGGGGCAAGTATTTTTACATCAGATCATATTTACAGATATATCTTTTACAGGGACTTCTTTTACTTTTGATATCCACTCCGGTTATAATTATTAATTCAAGAACAATCGATAGATTTAATATCTTTATTTTTCTTGGTATCCTTTTATGGATTATTGGATTTCTTTTTGAGTCTATCTCAGACCATCAATTATCAAGATTTATTAGCAATAAAGAAAACAAAGGTAAAATTATGATGGCTGGCTTATGGAAATATAGTCGTCATCCTAATTATTTTGGTGAGGTTGTTCAGTGGTGGGGGATATATTTAATTTCCTTATCCTATAGTTTAATTGGTATTATAGGGCCAATAGTTATAACATTTCTAATACTAAAAGTTTCTGGAATTCCCTTGCTTGAAAAAAAGATGTCTGAAAATCCTAGATTTATTGAATATAAAAAAAGAGTTAGTGTTTTCTTTCCACTGCCTCCAAAAAACTAAACCTTACCCCCTTTTTTCCAATTCATTTTTTTAAAAAAAGATCTATAGATATCATTTTTAATTGATAAATTAAGAGAATTCAATTCTTTGATTGATGGGTTTTTTCTAGTAAACTTTATAAAAGAAATATCTTCTATTATTACTATTGGCGTTTGTTCTTTAGCTTCTCCCATTACTAAAACAGAGGCAACAGCTAAAGGATCAACCACATTAGATATAGATACTTTCATTTTTCTACCGAAAATATCTTTTTGTCCTCGATAATCTTTTATTGGCTTAAAGCCGCTATAAGCAATAGGAACACCTATAATACCAAGCCTAAAAGGAATTGTTCTGCTATCAGTAATTATTACTCCAACTTCTTCTAAAGAAAACCTATCTATTAGATATTTTCTTATCTTGTTAGCTGTTTTTTGAGGGTTTTTTGGTTGCAATATATAGTAGTTATTTGAATTAGAACTATCTATTCCAGCCGCAGAAAAGATTAATCCATTTTTTAAGGTGAATATTCTTTTTCTATGCTTAGACCTATTAAGATAATAATCAGAATTTTCTTTTATAAGATTATTTTTATCTACCTTCTGAATATCAACCAAACTTCCCTCAGATATAGATATAATTTTAGATGTAATAACAACTATACTTTTTTCTTTTAATTTTTTAATATACCTATCTAATATTTCTAAAATATTATCGTCTATAGCAGTTATTTTATCTGTTTTAATCTTTTTTATTTTCATGTTAATATAAGGTTATGAAAAAAATAAAATGTCACGACTGTAAAAAAGAAATTAGTGTTAAAGGAGATCAATTATTAGATGGAAAGATTCTCGAATATCAAAATCAAGATGAAAAAATAATAATAGCTAAATGTGATGATTGCTATAACCTAAATAAAAAATTAATTAATTTTCAAGAATGCGAAGTATATTCTAGGGTTGTTGGCTACATCAGACCTATCCAGCAGTGGAGCGTTGGTAAGAGAAAAGAATATGACGAAAGGAAGAACTATAAAAATAGCTAATCTCTAATCTTATTTATTATAGAAAATATATCAGCTTGTCTATTATCTGAATTAAGGACGACTATCGCAATTGGTTTTTTTGATATCTCAAAAACTGATGCCATTGTTTCTCTAGAAGCTGTTAAATAGCCTGTTTTTCCACCAATAAAATAATCAAGATAATAGAAATTATTCATATTTCTAAATTTTAATTGCTTACCATCTATTCCGGGTAGCCAAAAATTATTATCTCTAGTAATGCTTAATATTTCAGGGTACTCTTCGTATATATAATAGAGCAATTTGACAAGATCTTTTGCAGTTGATTTATTTTCTGGGCTTAAACCATGAACATCACGAAAAATTGTATTATTCATTTCAAGGTTTTTAGCTTTCTGATTCATTAGAGATATAAAATAATCTTTTCCTATGAAATAAGATAAAGATTCTGCGGCGTCATTTGTTGACTGTATTAGCATTGCCTTCAAAAGATTATTTGAGCTTATCTCTAAACCTTTAAATATAGCCGGACTATAACCATAAGACTTTAGCATTTTTTGAGTTAAAATGATCCTGTGGTTTGAATCGATGTTTTCTAATACTATTACCGCAGTCATTAGTTTAGTTATAGATGCAATTGTTTGTTGTTCTTCCGACTTTTTTTCTATAAGAATACTATTATCATCTAAATTAACCGCAATATAGGACTTAGCTTTTATTTCTCTATTGAGGCTCATGTTTATAACCAAAGATTGTATTACTATTAGTTCTTGTTTTAATATTTCAATCTGTTGTAATAAAAGGTCTCTATTTGTCATTGATAATGTTTGACTTGGGGTTAATAGAGATAAGATAAAAAATAAAACTATAACTTTGTTTTTCATATAGATATATTATATCCGATTCATTTTTAAATCAAATATTTTAATTTATAAAGATCAATGGTATAGTTAATCATTAATAAAGATAATATAAAAAACATGACACAAAAAAAGCAAATATATAAGTGTTCTATATGTGGCAACATAACAGAAGTTATTCACGAGGGGGCCGGAGAGCTTGTTTGCTGTGGTAAACCAATGGACTTAATGGAGGGGAAAACGAAAGAGGAGGGAACAGAAAAACATATGCCAATAATTGATATTATTTCCGAAAATGAGGTTAGTGTTAAGGTTGGGGAAGTAGATCATCCAATGGAAAACATTCACTATATAGAATGGATAGAAGCTATCATGATAGATGGGTCCTCTATTAGAAAATTTTTGAAACCAGAAGAAAAACCAGAAGCAATTTTTAATATTAACAATAAAATAGAAAGCATTCGTGCTTATTGCAATATACATGGATTATGGCTTTCTGAAATAAAATGAAGAAAACATATAAAATAATAATATCAATATTAATACCATTCATAGCAGGTGCTATTGGATCTTTTTTTACATCTCCAGCTATAACCGGATGGTATTCTTTAATAGAGAAGCCAAGAATTAATCCTCCTAGTTGGGTTTTTGGTCCAGCGTGGACAATCATATATATTTTAATGGGAATATCTTTATATTTAATCTGGAGTAAAGGTTGTAAAGAGAATAAGGTTAAGGTTGCTATTAGTATTTTTATGATCCAACTAATGCTAAATTCTGTTTGGTCTATATTGTTTTTCGGATTAAAAAATCCAGGACTTGCATTTATAGAAATATTTTTTTTATGGATCTCAATATTAATAACAATAATATTTTTTTATAAAATATCAAAAAAAGCTGCTTACCTTTTAGTTCCTTATATTCTTTGGGTTAGTTTTGCAAGTTATTTAAACTATTCAATTTGGATTCTTAATTAATTTATGAAAAATAAAATTACAATCATAGGTGCGGGATGGGTCGGTAGCACTACGGCATACAGCTTAATCACTCTAAATATAGCAAAAGAGATAGCGCTAATAGATATAAATAAAAAATTAGTTGAATCTCAAGTAATGGATCTTCAGCATTCAGTTCCTTTTTGGGGCTACAGTAAGGTTAGGGTTGGTAGTTATAACGATATAATAAATAGCAAAGTCGTTGTTATTTGTTGTGGCTCCAATCAAAAACCAGGAGAAACAAGACTAGATTTAGTTAAGAAAAATTCTAAAATAATAAAAAATATTGTTCCCAAAGTATTTAAGAAGAATCCAAGAGCTATATTATTAATAGTAACTAATCCAGTTGACATTTTAACATATCAGGCAGTTAGAATGTTTCCTAAAAAGAAAAATCAAATATTTGGATCTGGAACAGTTCTTGATTCTGCAAGGTTTAGGTTTCTTTTAGGGGAGCGTCTAGACATAAATCCTAAAAGTATTCATGCCTATATCATTGGTGAGCATGGCGATGGTGAAATTTCTTTATGGAGTACAGCAACGATAGGTAATACCCACATAGATAATTTTAAAAAACTATCCGACAAAGAAAAACAAAAGATATCTGAGAAAGCAAAAAATGCAGCATATACTATAATAGAAGGAAAGCAAGCAACTTATTATGCTATCTCGGCCGGAATTGCCCAAATAATCGAATCAATAATATTTGATAAAAAAATAGTTTTTCCAGTATCTCATTACTTCGAAGGTGAATATGGTATTAAAGGTATTTGCATGAGCTCTCCTGTTATTGTTGGTAGCAATGGAATACTAGATAAAATACATCTTGTTAATATATCAAAAGAAGAAAAGAGGTTATTACAAAAATCATCTAGAAAACTTAAAAAAATAGCTGAAAGTATAGAATAAAAAAACCACCCTTTGTCTGGGTGGTTTTTCTTATTCTTCTTTAGCTATAGATATTATTTCTTTAAATTCTTTAGGATGATTTTCTGCTAGTTCTGCTAATATCTTTCTATCAAGAGAGATATTTTTTTGTTTTAACTTGTGTATTAATTGACTATAAGAGATACCTTCTTTTTTTGATGCAGCACCTATTTTTATTTGCCACAATTTTCTGAACTCTCTTTTTTTATTTTTTCTATCTCTAAAGGCATATGTTCCAGCATGTAGTAGAGCTTCTTTAGCTTGCTTGAACTTTGACTTTCTTCCCCAGCGAAAACCCTTTGTTTGTTTAAGGAATTTTTTTCTTCTTTTGTTTGTAGTTGTTCCTCTTTTTACTCTAGCCATTTTAGTTTAACAGTTTTTTGATTTTTTTAGCATCGACTTTTTTAAGCTCAACCCATTTCCTATTTTGCCTAGTTTTTTTACCAGTTTTTTTACCTAAATAATGATTAGTACCTATGGCTCTTCTCATTACTTTTCCGTTTTTGGTTACCTTAAACCTTTTAGTTATTGATTTTCTTGTTTTTTTCATTGTTTTCTTTTGCTTTTGATATGGTCATAGTTAAACCTCTACCTTCTTTTTTGACTTGCCTTTCTATATTAAATGGTGTTTCTTTAGCGACCATTTTTAGAAAAATATCAATTTTTTCACTTGCAAAGCTGGATAATGACTGGGCTTTTTGCCTTCCTCTTAATAACAGCTCTATTCTAACGTTATGCCCTTTTTGTAGAAAGTTAGAGGCTGATTTGGCTCTTATTCCTATGTCATGAGGGGACATTCCAAACTTTAACCTTACTCCTTTAATCTCACTAATTGATGCTTTGCTTTTCTTTTCCTTTTCTTTCTTTTTTTCCCAATATAAATATTTACCGTAATCGGTTATTTTACAAACAGGAGGGTTAACCTTTTCTGTTATTTGAACTAAGTCAAGACCTTGTTCTTTTGCTTTTTTAATTGCATCGGTTAAAGAGAATAAGCCAATTTGACTTCCGTCATTTCCTATGACTCTAACTTCGCTAGCTCTTATTTGATTGTTTGTTGGTGTTTTTTTTATTTTATTATTACTAATTTTTAATTGTGGAGACGGCGGGAATTGAACCCGCGTGCAAAGAATACAGAAACAAATAAATCTACCAACATATCTTAGCTTATATTAGCATAAAAAGTTAAAGCTAAGCAAAATCCTTTTTATGCTTGATCTTTGTTTGTTCAGAAAATCTTTCAAGATCATAAAAATTTTCTTATTCCGATTAAATGACACCCCACTTTTAGTTATCGGAAGTCATAAAAGAGGATGGCGTTATGCGTATGCTAACGCTGGTTGCCTATTAAAGTTGGCAGTTGTATTTTTCTTAATGTTTAACGAGAATTAAGAATACTCGATTGGCATTATTTGTCTTGGTTCTTTGTCGAATCTTATTCATCCCCAAAGAAACTAACCTTTTAAAGATCTATGTATTTTTCTGTCAATCTCTCTCTTTTTAATAGCAGACCTTTTATCTATGAGTTTTTTTCCTCTAGAAACCGCTATTTCGATCTTTATGAAACTGCCCCTAGTATATACTTTTAAAGGCACTAAAGTCAAGTTTTTTTCTTTAGATTTTCCAATTAAATAATTTATTTCTTTCTTCTTTAAAAGAAGCTTTCTATCTCTTTCGGGGTTATAGTCTTTAATATTTTTAGCTTGATATGGAGAGATATAGGATCCTATAAGAAAAAGTTCATAGCCTTTAACTACAACATAAGACCCTTTTAAGCTCATGTGACCTAATTTAATGGATTTTACTTCTTGGCCTATCAAAACAATACCAGCCTCTATTTTTTCTAGTATCTCATAGTTAAAGCGAGCGTTTTTGTTTTCAGCTAATAGTTTCATAGTTTAATATTAGCAAAAAAAAAATAATATTAAATAGCAAAGCTTAAATTGACCTCAGCTTGATTGTTTAGTAGAATGTGATTATGAAGATTGAATTTAAAATAAAAAAATATATTGAGCTTTCTTTAAGGAAGGAAAAAATTTTAAATAACGAAGAAATTGAAATAGAGCCTTGTAAAAATTTAAATCATGGAGATCTTTCTTCTAATATTGCATTTAAGATAGCAAAAAAAACCAAAGAAAGCCCTATTCTTATATCAGAAAAGATAGCTAATAATATATCAAACAATGATTTATTTGAAAAAGTTGAGGCTGTTTCTGGTTTTGTTAATTTTTCTATATCTAAAAATATATACAAGCAAGATCTTTCAAGGATAATAAAAGAAAAAGATTCTTATGGTTCAAATTTAAATGGCAAGAACAAAACCATGGTAATAGATTATTCTTCGCCTAATATTGCCAAGTCGTTTGGCGTTGGACACTTAAGGTCAACGATTATAGGCCAGGCGATATATAATATATATAAATTTTCTGGATGGAAAACTATAGGTGATAATCATGTAGGCGATTGGGGAACTCAATTTGGAAAACTAATATATCAAATAGAAGAAAAAAACCTTGAAGACAAGATAAAAAAACTTTCAATTAAAGATTTAGAAAATCTTTATGTTGATTTTCATAAAAAAGCTGAAGAAAATACAAAGCTTTCAGAAAAAGGCAAGGAATGGTTTAAAAAACTAGAAAAAGGAGATAATTTTGCTAAAAAAGTATGGAAAAATTGTGTTCGTATTAGCATGAAAGAATTTAAGAGGGTATATAAAATACTTGGAATTAAAATAGATTTTTCTTTTGGTGAAAGTTTTTATAGAAAAAAGTCTCAAAAGATAATAAAAGAGCTTAAGCTTAAAAATATTACAGAAAGAAGCGAGGGAGCATTAATAATAAGATTTAAACAAGAAGAGATACCACCAGTTATAATAGAGAAATCAGATGGAGCAACAACATATTTTGCTAGAGATTTAGCGGCAATTAAATATAGAATAAAAAAATGGAATCCAGATCTTATAGTTTACGAGGTTGGATCAGATCAATCTCTATATTTCAATCAGATATTTAAAACCTTTAATCTTTTAGGGTGGAGTGAAAAATTAAAGCTTTTTCACGTAGCTCACGGTTTAATTAGGTGGAATCATGGTAAGTTTTCTACAAGAAAGGGAGAGACGATCCATCTAGAGAAAATACTAGAAGAATCAGTTAAAAGAGCGAAACAGATAATAAAAGATAAAGATATCTCAGAAAAAGAAAAAGAAAGAATATCAAAGATAGTTGGCATAGGAGCTGTTAAGTACAATGACCTTTCTCAGCATTATTCAAAAGACATTGTTTTTGATTGGGATAAGGTTTTAAACTTAAAAGGAAATTCTGGCCCTTATATTCAATATACTTTCGTTAGAACTCAAAGTGTTTTAAAAAAGTATAGTAAAAAGATAGAAGCTTTTGAAATAGGATTGTTAGAAAAAGAAGAAAAAGAGATTCTTGCTACTATTCGTCAATTTCCATATATAGTGGAAAAATCAGCTAATGAATTTTCTCCAAGCTTAATATCTAATTTTCTTTTCGATTTATCTCAAAAATATAATAGTTTTTATGACATTCATAAAATAATAGGTCATAATAAAGAAAAACTTAGGATTGCCATCACTTTTTCTACTGGACAAACCATAAAAAATGGATTAAAACTTTTAGGTATAGATGTTCCATATAAAATGTAAAAAACATGAAAAATAAACTTTATATTCTTCGTCACGGAGAAACAAGATATCAAGAAGAGAATAGTGATTTAACTTATTCCAGAGAAGATTCTTTTTCTTTAGGAATTACTGATAAAGCGAAGGAAAAAATAAAAAAATTAATTCCAGAGATAAAAAAAGAATCGATAGATTTAATATATGCTTCGGACTTTAAAAGAACCATGGAAACAGCAAGGATTGTTTTTGAGGGGATAGGACTACCAGAAGAAAGATTCTTTTTATCTAAGAAACTAAGAGATACAGACCTAGGAATATATCACGGAAAAACCAAAGATTTTTTTTATGAAAATTTCCCAAACTTTATGACAGATTTCAGCATAAGACCAGAAGAAGGAGAAAGTATGATAGACTCAAGAAATAGAGTAATATCTTTTTTAGAGGAAATAAACGAAAAACACGAAAATAAGAAGATATTAATTGTTAGCCATGGTGACATGTTATGGCTTTTAGAAGGCATCATAAGAAAATATAGAGATGATGAGATGGTATCTGATGGTGTTAAAAAAAAATATATGTTTCCAGGTGAATTTAGAAAATTAAACTAAAAAATGAACAACTTTTCTGAAATAGAAAAAAATATAATTAGTTTTTGGGATCAAAATAAAATATTTGATAAAACAATAAAGAACCGAGAAAAATCTCCTTTTTATAGCTTTTACGATGGTCCACCTTTCGCTACAGGAACACCTCACTATGGCCATATATTAGCAACAACAATAAAAGATTCGGTTTTAAGGTATTGGACAATGAAGGGCTATTATGTCCCTAGAAGGGTTGGGTGGGATTGTCATGGACTACCAGTAGAAAATCTTATAGAGAAAGAGCTAAACATTAAAAGTAAAAAAGAGATTGAGTCTATGGGTATGGAGAAGTTTAATAATGCATGCAAGAGTGCTGTTTTTAGAAGAGTTGAAGATTTTGAATATGTTTTAAAAAGAGTTGGACGATGGGCTGATTATAGTAATTCTTATGCAACTCTAGATAATGATTATATTGAATCTGTTTGGTGGGTTTTTTCTAATCTTTGGAATCAGGGATTAGTATATCAAGATCACAGAGTAACTCCTTATTGTCCTAGGTGTGAAACCCCTATATCTAATTTTGAAGTAAATCAGGGATATAAAGAGGTAAAAGAAGATTCAATATATTTAAAATTTAAAATAAAAGATGAGAAATTCAAAGATTGTTATTTTCTTGTTTGGACAACTACCCCATGGACCGTTCCAGGAAATGTTGCTCTTGCCGTTAATACAGAGATAGAATATGTTTTGATTTCGACAGAAAAAGAAAAATTAATATTAGCAGAGAACAGATTATCTTTAATAAAAGAAGATTATGAGGTTATAGAAAAATTAAAAGGCAAGAATCTTTTAAATATTAAATATGAACCTCCTTTTTCTTTTCTAGAAAAAGTTGATAAATCAGATAATGCTTTTAAAGTTTTACCTGGACCATTTGTTGTTGATAGCGACGGTACAGGAATAGTTCATATTGCTCCTATGTATGGGGAAGATGATTTTAGTTTAGGTAAGGATTTTGATTTACCAATGATTCATACGGTTGATAAATCAGGAAACTTTACCGAAGTTGCAGATATTTTTTCTGGAGTTTTTGTTAAAAAAGCAGAAGAAGATATTATAAAAGTTTTAATAGATAAAAATTTATTTTACAAAAAAGAAAGTTATACTCATAGTTATCCTTTTTGTTGGCGTTGTGATACATCACTTCTTTATTATGCTTTAGATACCTGGTATTTAGACGTTTCAAGTATAAAAACAAATCTTATTGAAAACAATAAAAAGATAAGATGGGTTCCAGATCATATAAAAGAAGGAAGATTTGGTAAATGGCTTGAAGGTGCTAAAGATTGGGCTTTTTCTAGAAATCGTTTTTGGGGAGCACCAATACCAATTTGGAAATGTGATATTTGTGGTGAAACTAAATGTATTAGTAGTGTTAATGAACTACCCAAAAAATTAGAAGATCTTCATAGGCCATATATTGATGAGATAAAATTTAAATGTGATTGTGGTGGTCAGATGAATAGAATAGAAGAGGTTTTTGATTGTTGGTTTGAGTCTGGAGCTATGCCCTATGCTCAGTGGCATTATCCATTTGAAAATAAAGAGTTAGTTGAAAAAACTTTTCCAGCAGATTTTATAGCAGAAGGCTTAGATCAGACTAGAGGCTGGTTTTATACACTTCATGTATTAGCAACAGCTTTAACCGTTAAAGACATAGGTTTGAAAAAAGATAACCCAGCATTTAAAAATGTTATTGTTAATGGATTAATATTAGATTCAGAAGGGCAAAAACTAAGCAAGAAACTTAAAAATTATCCTGAAACAAGTGAAATTTTTGATCGCTACGGAGCTGATTCTTTACGCTACTTTTTATTATCTTCAACGACAATAGGAGAAGACTACCTTTTTTCTTCTAAGGGAGTTGAAGATGTTTATAGAAAAATTATATCAACTTTTTATAACAGCTATATATTCTTTAAGATTCACAAAGAAGAAGATTTTGTTTTTAATGAAAATTTTAGAACAACAGACCCTTTAAATAGATGGATAATATCAAAAATTAACAGCTTAAACAAAGAAGTTTCTGAGTATATGGAAAAATATGAATTAACTAAAGCGACCAGATTGTTTGAAGACTTTATAGACAATCTTTCTAATTGGTATATAAGAAGATCTAGGAGAAAACTTCAAAAGCCAGAAAGCTTTGAAGAAAAAGATGAAGCATCTCAAACTCTATACTTCGCGTTAATAAATCTTTCTAAAATGATAGCGCCATTTACTCCCTTTATTAGTGAACATATATATCTTGACTTAATTAAACTAAGAAAAGATAGAATAGAAGAATCGGTTCATTTGTCAGACTATCCGGAACCAGACTTAAAGATGATAGATAAAGATCTTGAAGATTCAATGGTTAATGTTAGAGAAATTGTTGCATTGGCTCTTTCCGAAAGAAGTAAGGCTGGAATAAAAGTTAGACAACCATTATCCGTTCTTGAAGTAAAAGAATTTAAAAACAAAAAAAGCCAATCATTAATCGGTTTAATAAAAGATGAGGTTAATGTTAAAGATGTTAAAGTTGAGCCATCTATTGATTCGTCAGTAAGACTTGATATTAATATTACAGATGAACTAAAAGAAGAAGGGTTTATAAGAGAAACGATAAGAACGGTTCAAGAAACTAGAAAATCATCTAAATTAACAAAAAAAGATAAAATAAAGATAGTTGTTTTCGGTAGTAAAAAAATAGAAGATATAATCTTGAAATGGAAAGAGATGATTATTTCAGAAACCTTAGCCGTAGACATTGATTTTAATAAAAAAGATTCTGTTGATGAAAAAGAGATATCATTTGAATCGGAAAAAGCAAAAATTCAAGTCTATAAAACAGAATAAATGTTTCCTAGGCATAAAACAAAGGGAATAGTTATTAATACGGAAGACAGAGGAGAGTATGATAGAATAATAACAGTATATACAGAATTATTTGGAAAAATAAAATTACTAGGTAAAAGCATAAGAAAAGGTTCATCTAAGCTTAAATCAGGCATTGAACCTTTTTCTTTTGTTGAAATAGAGTTTATAGAAGGAAGATATCAGAAAAGACTAACAGATGTAAAAGTTATAAACCCATATCTAAAAACTAATAAAAACTTTACGAAGATTAGTTTTGCAGAAATAGCAATAAAAGACTTAGATCTGTTAATGAAAGGAGAAGAAAAGGATATTAAAATCTGGAATCTTTTAAAGACATTTTTTGTTCTTTTAGAAAAAAAAGAAAATGATTTTATCTTTTATAGCTATTTTTTCTGGAATTTAATATTTGAACTAGGATATGGACCAGAGCTATATTTTTGTTGTTGTTGTAGAAAAAAGATTATACCTGAAAATCTTTTAATATCTATTATTGATGGAGGATTAATATGCTCTGATTGTAGTAAAAACAAAAAGACTTTTTCAGTTAAAGAAAGTTCTATTAAACTAATTAGAATGTTTTTAGAGGGAAAGATTAAAACAATTGAAAAGATTAAAATCGATAATAGAGAAAA
>CAYVNL010000047.1:0-9674 GCA_964452925.1 uncultured Candidatus Saccharibacteria bacterium | reverse complement strand
TGAGACCAGAATCTTCAATAGGCCAATATTCACCTTGATCATTGTTTTAGTTTACTAGATAAGAGTTATTTTTTCTACTATTGAGTTAACGAGCACCTATTTAATAATAAAATTAAATATTAGTCCTTAATTAGGAGCTTCAGTATATGGAGCAATCTTACAACCAACACAACCACCCGATCCGTGACCACCATGGTTATTATCAGAAGAAGAATCTTCGGTAGCAATAGGATCGAAATTAGCCGTAACAGTCTTATTTTCATCCATGATTATACTACATGACTCTGTTCCATCACAATCATTGCTCCATCCTGTGAATTTATAATTTTCACGGGGATATGCAAATATTTCTACAATTCTGTTCTCAAAAAATAATTTTTTATCAGGAATATCATATCCTGGTCTAGTATAAATATATCCATTGTCATCATCAGAAATATAAATATCTAATTTATAGTATTTACAAATCTCATCCCACTTAACCGGATTTTCTGCACCAATTAGAGCATAAAGAGCAACAACAGCAGACCATGCAAGGATAGATATAATTAGCCCTATAATAACAGATTTTATAATACTCTTTGATTTTTCTATCTTGCCCGGATCTCCTGAGGCTGTGAAAAAAATTATTCCAGATATCATTATCATCAATGTTGCAACTAATGGTACTATCATATTAAGCAATAAGTCTAATATGCTTCCTATCATCTCAAATAAATGACAGAGATGACATTCTGGTCGGTCTTCTCCACCACAAGTAACTAATCCCTGAGCAGAAACAAAAAAAGGAACCAAAAGCAGTACAAAAAAGAATAAAAAAGCGAAAGTTTTTTTTACGTAAAATAGTTTTTTCATAACTTATAATTTAAATAATAAAGACTTGTGCCTCTGGCAGGATTCGAACCCACAATACGATGTCCGAAGCATCGCGTGATATCCATTTCACTACAGAGGCTTCTTTTTAAAGATTACTTTAAATCATTGAAAATAACAAGATTTTGATATAAAGTATAAGCATGAATATTCCAAAAGAAGTTAAAGAAGTAATCAACATATTCCACCAAGAAAAACTAGAAGCATTTATAGTTGGTGGTTGTGTTAGAGATTCTTTGATGGGTAAAAAACCTGAAGACTGGGATTTAGCAACCAATGCTGAACCCGAGAAAGTTAAAACAGTTTTTGAGAACAAGGGTTATAAAACATTTTATGAAAATGATTTTGGAACGGTTGGAATTCTTTTAATTTCAGAAAAGAAAAGAAGCTTTAGCGATATAGTAGAGGTCACAACTTATAGAACAGAAACAACTTATAGCAATAAAAGACATCCAGATAAAGTTAGATGGGCCAAAACAATAGAAGAAGATTTAAGTAGACGTGATTTTACAATGAATGCGATAGCTATAAAGATTGAAAAACTAGGAAAGATTAAAACAATAGACCCTTATAACGGAGTAGACGATATAAAGAAAAAAAAGATAAAAGCCGTTGGTGATCCTGAGGTTAGATTTTCTGAAGATGCTCTTAGAATATTTAGAGCTATTCGCTTTGCAACCACATTAGATTTTGAGATCGAACCATTAACGATGGAAGCAATTAGAAGAAATGCTTCTAAGATATTAGACATATCTAAAGAAAGAATTAGGGATGAGTTAATGAAAATGATCTCTAGTAAAAGAGCTGCTGAGGGAATAGAACTTTTAAGATCTGCAAGTGTTCTTAAATATATTATTCCAGAGATAGAAGAAGGTTATGGTGTTGGCCAAAACAAACATCATATTTATGACTGTTATAAACATAATCTTTTATCTTTAGATTATGCAGCTAAAAAAAACTTTAACTATCATGTAAAGCTAGCATCATTGCTTCATGACGTAGGAAAACCTCGATGCAAAAGAGGAAATGGTCCGGATTCAACGTTCTATAATCACGAAATAGTAGGTGCTAATATGACAGAAAAAATACTTGAAAGATTAAAGTTTCCTAAAAAAGACATAGATAAGATCGTTAAACTAGTAAGGTGTCACTTGTTTTATTATAACGTTGGAGAGGTTTCTTCTAGCTCAGTAAGAAGATTGGTTCGTCGAGTGGGAAGCGAAAATATAGAAGATTTACTGAAAGTTAGAATGTGTGATCGAATAGGGTCAGGGGTTCCTAAAGCAGAGCCATACAAACTAAGACATTTAAAATATATAATAGATAAAGTTTCTCAAGACCCAATATCGGTTAAAACTTTGAAAGTGAGTGGTAGTGATATTATAGAATCACTAAACCTTAAGCCAGGACCTAAGGTTGGATGGATTTTAAATATATTATTAAATGAAGTCATCTCTGATCCAAAAAAAAACAAAAAAGAAGAACTACTATCTATTGCTCAAAAATTAAATAAACTTGAAAACAAAGAGCTTATTTCTATGAATGAAAAATTTAAAAAAGATTTAGACGAGATAGAAACAAAGAAAGATGAAATGACTAAAAAAAAATATTGGGTTGCTTAATCTTATTGACATAAACAAAAGCTATTGTTAGAATAGAACTATTATAAACCATAATTCAGGTATATCCGTTTACTAACGGATTTATTTTTTAGATTAAAACAACATGGACTTAAAGAATTTCGCTTCGGCGGCATCACAATTAGCAGAAGAAAAAGAGATACCAAAAAAGAGAATCATAGATATCATTGAGTTTGCTATTGCAGCTGCATACAAGAAAGAGTATGGAGAAAAGGGCCAATCTGTAAAAGCAGAAATGGATCCTAAAACTGGAGATATTAATTTCTGGCAAGTTAAGCTTGTAATAGATGAATCAATGATTCTTTCAGACGAAGAGATAGAAGAGCTAAAAAACAAAAATAATATTAAAAACGAAAACGAAGAAGATAAAAAGGTTAAATTTAATTCAGAAAGACATCTATTAATAGATGATGCTAAGAAGATAAAAAAAGACGCTAAAGTAGGCGATGAAATAGAAATAACCCTTGATTCTAAGAGCTCTTATGGAAGAATAGCTGCCCAAACAGCCAAACAAGTTCTTTTACAGAAAATGAAAGAACTAGAAAGAGAGTCTGTTTTAGAGGAATATAAAAGTAAAGAGGGAGAAATATTATCAGGTATCATTCAAAGAATTGAAGGACCAAACATATTTATCGATATCGGTAAGACACTAGGAGTTCTTTCAAGAGAAGAACAAGTGTCTAGGGAAAGCTATAGAATTGGTCAAAGACTAAAGCTCTATGTTTTAAGAGTTGAAGAAACATCAAAGGGGCCAGTAGTTTTTCTCTCAAGATCTTTTCCTAAACTAATAAATAAGCTTTTTGAATTAGAAGTCCCAGAGGTTTCATCTAAAACAGTTGAGATAAAAGCGATAGCTCGTGAAGCCGGAAGCAGATCTAAGATAGCGGTATATTCTGAAGCAGAAGGAATAGATCCAATAGGTGCGATTGTTGGACAGAAAGGAACAAGAGTCGCAGCTGTTATATCAGAATTAAGTGGTGAAAAGATAGATGTTATCGAATATTCTGATGATCCTAAAAAATTTATCACAAATTCTCTTTCACCAGCTAAAATATTAGATATTGAGTTTGTTGAAAAGAACAGAGCTCTAGCAATTGTTCCAGAAGATCAATTATCTTTGGCAATAGGAAAAGATGGTCAAAATGTTAGATTAGCCGCAAAATTAACTGGATGGAAAATAGATATTAAGCCTTTAGATAATGATAATGTTGAAAAAAAAGAAGAAATAAATGATAGTGAATAATAAATTAATCTTTTAAATCTATGAACTTAATTCCAATGGTTATAGAAAAGTCATCTCAAGGAGAAAGATCTTATGACATCTTTTCTAGACTTTTAAAGGAGAGAATAATTTTTATTGCAGGACCAATTACAGATTCTCTTTCTAATTTAATAATAGCTCAGCTTCTTTTTCTATCAAGCCAAGACCCTAAAAAAGACATTCAATTATATATAAATAGTCCAGGAGGAATTGTAACTGGTGGTTTGGCCATATATGACACAATTCAACATATAAAGCCTGATGTTTCAACGGTTTGCGTTGGGTTAGCTGCCTCTATGGGAGCTGTTCTTTTATCGGCCGGTGCTAGAGGCAAAAGATTTTCTCTTCCAAATTCTCAGATTATGTTACATCAGGTTATGGGTGGTGCTACCGGACAAGCAACAGAGATAGAGATTACTGCCAACCAGATAATAAAAACAAAGTCTCAGCTAAACAAGATACTTTCGAGCCACACAGGACATCCATTGTCTAAAATTGAAAAAGATACCGACAGAGATTTCTATCTTTCAGCAGAGGAAGCCGTTAAATATAAATTGATTGATAAAGTTATCAATAAATAAATATATAAAAAAATCGGTCTTTTAAAGAATCCCTCTTATGTAAGGGATTCTTGATTTTTTAAGCTTAACTGCTAATATATTAAATATTACATTAATTTTAAATCTTAAGATTCAATACAAGACCCTTAAAGAAAAATGAAAAAGAAAAATAAATATTTTCTGAGATAATGTTTTGAATCTTTAAGCTTTGACAAAAAAATATGATAGATTTAAAGCTGATCATTATAACAGCAATATCTTTGTTTCTAGGCTCTATCTTAGGTTACTATATTAGACAATCTATAGCTAAAAGAAACTATAAAACAATAGAGTCTAAGACTCAAAGAAAGATTAAGAAGACAGAAGAGGAAGCTAAGAGGATGATTGATGAGGCGTCAGATAAAGCTTCTCAAATAATTCAGTTAGCAAAAAAAGAGACAGATGAAAGAAACTACGAGATAATAAGAAGAGAGAGAATGCTTCTAAAAAGAGAGAACGACCTAGATCAAAAATACGAACAACATAATAGAAAAGAAGAAGATTTTAACAAAAAAATAGAAAGCCTTAGGGTGATAAAAGAAAAAATAGAAAAATCTGAGATAGAAGCAAAAGAAAAACTTAAAGAAATATCTGGCATAACAGAAGAGGAAGCTAAAAAAAGAATAATAGAAATTGCAGAGAGAGAAAACAAAGAAGAGATATCAGTCAAGATAAGAGAGATTGAAAAAGATGGTTGGGAAAAATATGAAAATAAAGCCAAAGAGATATTGTCGACGGTAATTCAGAGATGTGCTGTAAATCAAGCGCAAGAGATAACTACTAGCACAGTCAGTATACCGGGAGATGAAGTTAAGGGAAGGATTATAGGCAAGGAGGGAAGAAATATAAAAACTCTTGAAAAACTTACAGGTGTTGAAATTATTGTTGATGACACCCCAGAAGCCGTTGTGATATCTGGCTTCGATCCAGTAAGAAGACAGATAGCTAAAACAGCTTTAGAAAAATTAATAAAAGATGGTAGAATACAGCCAGCTAGAATAGAAGATACGGTTAGTTGGGCAGAAAATGAAATAGTAAAACAAATAAAAGAGGCTGGAGAACTCGCAGTTTATGAAACCGGAATAATTGATTTTGACCCTAAACTAGTTCAATTAATAGGACGTTTAAGGTTTAGGACAAGCTATGGTCAAAACGTTCTTCTCCATTCAATCGAAGCAAGCTTTTTAGCTGCAGGATTAGCGTCTGAGATTGGAGTTAATGTAAACATTGCTAAAAAAGCTGGATTACTTCACGACATAGGCAAGGCACTTGATCACCAAATAGAAGGATCGCACACAGAAATAGGTGCTAAGATATTAGAGAAGTTTAATATAGAAAAGGAAATTATTAGCGCTGTTAAGTCACACCATGAAGAGCATCCATATGAAAGCATAGAAGCTATTATAGTTCAGACAGCTGATGCAATATCTAGCGCTAGACCTGGTGCTAGAAAAGATAATCTTGAGAATTATCTAAAAAGATTAAGCGAGCTCGAAGGAATAGCCAACTCTTTTAAAGGAATAGAAAAAAGCTATGCTATAGCTGCCGGAAGAGAGATAAGGGTTTTTGTTAAGCCAGGAGAAGTAGATGATCTTCAGGCAAGAAATCTATCCAAGGAGATAGCCTCAAGAATAAGTAGCGAGCTTAAATATCCGGGAGAAATAAAAGTAAGTGTTATAAGAGAGAGTAGATCAATTGAGTATGCAAAGTAAAAAATGAAAAAATATTCTTTATATCACATAATAGGAGGTATTCTTATATTCGCATTAAGTATAACAATATTTGTCTCTTATTTTGCTATAAAGCAACAGAAAAATTTAATAGTATCTTCTATCGTTGAACAAAGGATAAATCTAGCGAGGTCAATCAACGATACAATAGTTTCTCCGATAGATGACCATAGTCAAGAATTAAGTGATGAATTTATAAACCAATTTCTTAGAGGAATGTCTAGGACAGAAGACATTCGCTTTATAGAAATAACAGACGAGAATGGAAAGATATTGTTTTCTAGTAAAAGATCGGAAGTAGTACCAGAAGAAACAATAGAAACAATAGAAGAATCCATGAAGACAAGGTCTATATTTTTTCAAGAAATATTTCATAACGATGAATCTTTAAAAACAATAATATTTCCAGGGGTTGGTAAGGTAATAGTAATTGGTTTTTCTATACAAGACGTAGAATCAAGTTCAAATAATTGGACTATTATCATACTTTCATCTACGGTTTCTATTCTTTTCTTAACGTTTCTACTTTTTTATCTAGTGATAGATAGAACAGTAATCTCACCAGTTAAAAAACTATCTGATAGTTATATGGAAATTAGTAAAAGAAACGCTTCTGTTGAGGTAAAACCTAAAGGATCATCAGAGATAGTTAGTGTAATAAATTCCTTCAATAAAATGGCAAGAGATATTGAGAGTTATAGGATAGAGATTGAGGGCGCTAAAGAAGTTCTTGAAGAAAAGGTTAAAAAAAGAACAGAAGAAATTGCAAAGCTAAACGAAACACTAGAAGAGAAAGTAAAAAAAAGAACAATAGAGTTAGAGAAAAAAATTAACGAATTGGAAAAATTTCACAGATTGACTATTGGTAGAGAGTTAAGGATGATAGAGATGAAAAAAGAAATGAAGAAAATTGAAGAAAAGATAAAAAAGATATCAAAAGAAAAGTAAAACTCCCCATAAGGGAGTTTTTCTCTGAGCGGGCGATGGGAATCGAACCCACATCTACAGCTTGGAAGGCTGTCATAATAGCCATTATACGACGCCCGCAGATTATTTTCGGGGCATCCAGATTTGAACTGGAACTAAATCCTCCCAAAGGACTCGTGCTGCCGTTGACACTATGCCCCGTATAATTAATCTTATATCACCTTGTTTCTTTTTGGTCAATTTATGATATATTAAATCAACAATGAATTTAAAAAAATTTCTTTTAATTGACTCTAATTCAATAATTCATCGAGCATACCATGCACTTCCCGAACTTAATGATAGAGAGGGAAATTTAGTTAATGCTGTTTATGGTTTTTTTTCTGTTTTAATAAAAACAATAAAAGATATAAACCCTTCATATATATCAACATCATTTGATCTTTCTGGGCCAACATTTAGACATAAAGAATTTAAAGAATATAAACAAAAAAGACCACCAACACCCAAAGAACTAATAGATCAATTTCAAATAATTAAAACAGGATTAAAAAAGATAGAAATTCCTATTTTTGAAAAAAAAGGATTTGAAGCAGATGATATAATAGGAACAATATCTAAAACTCTAGAAAAAGATGAAGTCGAAGTAATAATATTAAGTGGCGACAGAGACAACCTTCAGTTAGCATCAAATAAAATAAAAATATTTTTAATTAAAAAAGGAATAAAAGAAGTTTTTCTTTATGGCCCTGAAGAGGTTTTAGATAATTACAAAGTTAAACCAAGTCAATTAATAGATCTTAAATCTTTAATGGGAGACCCTTCAGACAATATTAGTGGTGTTCCTGGGATAGGACCTAAAACAGCGACAGATCTTATAATTAAATTTAAAACATTAGAAGGAGTTTACGAAAACATTGATTCAAGTAAAATACCGTTGAGAGTTTCTGAAAAGTTAAAAAATAACAAGACAAAGGCATTTTCTAGTAAAAGGTTGGTAACAATTAAAAGGGACGTTTCTTTTGATTTTGAACTAGAAGACTGTTTCTGGAATGGATATAACGAAGAGATTGAAGGTTTTTTTGAAAAGATGAACTTTAAAACACTTATTAATAGAATAAAAGAAGAACCTATTAAAAAAACAATGACTCTTATATAAGATGATTTTTAAAAAAAGAAAAATTAAAAATATATATAAAGAAAATCAAGAGCTAGTTGAAAGACTAAGTTATGATAAAAAATATATCGAAGAACTTACTGATTTTTTGCCAATACCTTTCTGTAGCGTTGATACTTCTTATTTAATAATAGAAGCAAACAAGAAGCTTACAGATTTTACTGGATATAGCAAAAAAGAATTAGTTGGTAGAAAGATAGAGTTTCTTTTTCCAGATAAAAACGAAACAGAATTTTTAGAAAAGAGTATTTTAAAAAGTAATGAAAAAAACAAGGAAAATACTGCTATCTCAACAAGAGATGGAAAAAATGTTTCTGTTAGTTTGTCAGTTATTCCCCTACTAGATAGCGATGGGCTTATTTTAAAACATCTTTTATTTTTTTCAGATATAGGCACAGAAAAATTCAAGGAAAGACTAGAAAAAAAAGTTAAAGAAAAAACAAAACAATTAGAGTCTAGAAATAAAGACATCGAAGATTCAAGAAAAGCATTATTAAATATACTTGAAGAAACAGATGATCTTTACAAAAAATCAGAAGAAGAGAAAAATAAAACATCGGCTATAATTGAAAGTTTTACAGATGCCCTTTTGGTTTTTAATAAATTAAATTTTCTAGAAACAGTAAATCCAAAAGCAGAACATTTTTTAAAAATAAAAAGTAAAGATGTTATTGGTAAGAATATTAACGAATTAAAGAAAACAAAAGAGCTATCCTCTTTAATAAGTTTAATATTAAAACCTAGCTCTATAAAAGAAGATGAGAAAAAAGAGATATTAACAGAGGAAGGAAAAACTTTTGAAGTTTCAATTACTCCAATTATTAACAACAGACAGAAAATAGGGAAATTGGTTTTACTTCACGATATAAGTAGAGAAAAAAGAATTGAAGCAATGAAGAGTGAATTTGTTTCGATTGCAGCCCACCAATTAAGAACGCCCCTATCAGCAATAAAATGGACAATAAAGATGTTAATGGATGGAGACTTTGGAAAGTTAAATAAAAATCAATTAGATTTAGTTAAAAAAACATATATATCTAACGAAAGAATGGTTAACTTAATAAATGATCTTTTAAATGTTACCAAGATAGAAGAAGGGAAATATCTTTATAAGCCAGAGATTGTTCATCTAGAAGATATAATAACTCCATTAATTGAAGCATATGAGACAGAGGCGATTAGAAGGAAGTTAAATATAAAATTTTCTTTTCCAAAAAAGAAAACATCAACAATTGCAGCTGATCTTGAAAAAATGAAACTAGCAATTCAAAATTTATTAGATAATGCAATAAAATATACACCTAAAAATGGTAATGTTTCTTTGAAATTAAAAGAGGAGAATAAAAAAGTAGTTGTAGTAATTACTGATTCGGGGGTTGGTATACCAAAAGATCAAAAGGAAAGAATTTTTACTAAATTTTACAGAGCAGCTAATGTTGTAAAAATGGAAACTGAGGGATCAGGGTT
>CAYVNL010000046.1:0-11627 GCA_964452925.1 uncultured Candidatus Saccharibacteria bacterium | reverse complement strand
AAAAAGATCTTTAAAAAAACCAAAAAAAATATTAAAAATAGAGTTAAATAAAAATCTTAATTTAGTTGGAATTATTGATTGGGTTGAAATTCTTCCAGATAAATCTCTTCATATAATAGATTTTAAGACCGGGAAAAGTAAAGAGCCAGGTAATTCATTGCAATTATTAATATATTATTTTTTAGCTAAAGAAAATTACAATAAAAAAATAAAAAAATTAAGTTATTGGTATCTAGAAAAAGATAATAAACCAACAATTAAGAAAATAGAAAAAAACAAAATATCTCTTGCCAAGATAGCGAAAGAAGGGGAAGCAATAAAAAGCGCTGTTTCTAATAATAATTTTAGATGTTCCTCTGGATATAGTAAGTGTTTTTGGTGTCGTAATTATGAGTTTATTATATCTGGAAAAGCAGAGTATATTAAAATTGATTACGATAATAAAAAAGATATATATTATCTACCAACTACTGAATCGGTTTTATCAAAGATATATGAAAATGATTTTCTTAACGAAAAAGAAAAAACTCTATTTAGAAAAAGAATTGATGGCAATAAAAAAGAATCAAGAATACCAAAAAAAGAAACAATGAAAATATTTTCTAAAATAAAACTTAAACTTAAAAAAAACTTGACACCAAAAGAACTTAAAATTTTAATTAAAGAATTGTTAAAAGATGGCGTTTAACGAAAAAAGAAAAGAGCAGATGATGAAGCTAAAAAAAGAAATTATTAATTTTGATAATTCTCTATTAAGTGTTCAAAGAAAAAAAGATAAAACGTTTCCAGTTATAGGAGAGGGTGATCATTTTGCCAAGATAATGTTTATCGGTGAGGCCCCTGGTAAAAAAGAGTCGTTAACAGGAAAACCATTCTGTGGTAAGGCCGGATCCATACTGAATGAGCTTCTCGAATCAATTAATATAGAAAGAAAGGATGTTTACATAACAAATATTGTTAAAGATCGTCCACCACTGAATAGAGATCCTAGCCCAGAAGAAATCAACCTATATTCTCCATTTCTTAATTATGAAATAGATATAATAAAACCAAAAATAATAGCTACTCTTGGAAGGTTTTCCTCTGAATATATTTTAAATAAATTTAATGTTAAAAACGAAGGATCTATAACGGCTATTCATGGAAAAGAATATTTTACTATTCTAAATTATGGTAAAGTAAAGATAGTTCCTCTTTTCCATCCAGCTAGCGCAATATATGATCCCAAGAAAAAAAACTTAATGATAAAAGATTTCAAAAAATTAAAAAATGATTGTTAAAAAAAATACAAAAATAATAGCCACCATCGGTCCAGCAACCGAAAGTAGATTAAGAATAAAACAATTAATATCTTCTGGTGTTAACGTTTTTAGATTTAATACAAAGCATTCTGATTTAAAATGGCACACCGAAAAAATAAAACTAGTTAAAGATCTTTCAAAAAATAAAAATATTTCAATAATGATAGACATTCAAGGACCAGAGATTAGAATTGAAACAAAAGAAAAAAAAGAAATATTGCTTAAAAAAAATACCATAATAAATATTAGTAATTCTTTTAATAAAAATAATTCTATCGCAATAATTAACGATAAAAATATTTTTAATAAAATAAAAAAGAATAATAAAATCCTAATAGGTGACGGTTTAATAATCCTTAAGGTTATAGAGAAAAAGGGCAAGAATATAAAAGCTATGGTAGTTCGTGGTGGTATTTTAAAAGATAGAAATACTATAAACTTTCCAGGAATAAATATTGAGTTAAAGTCATTAATTAAAAGAGACTTAAGTTTTTTAGATCTAGCTAAAAAATTTGAAATATCATTTATTGCGCTTTCTTTTGTTTCTTCGGCTAAAGACATTGAGGTTCTCCGAAAAGAATTAGCTTATAGAAAAATAAATGCATCAATTGTTGCAAAAATAGAAACGAAAAATTCAATAGAAAACATAAACGAAATA
The DNA here is from genome assembly GCA_964452925.1 of uncultured Candidatus Saccharibacteria bacterium. GTDB lineage: Bacteria > Patescibacteriota > Minisyncoccia > Minisyncoccales > CSSED10-335 > CAYVNL01. The sequence continues at coordinate 9,668 of CAYVNL010000046.1, read as the reverse complement.
ATAAATAGCTCTGATTGTGTTATGGTTGCAAGGGGAGATTTAGGAATAGAGGTTCCCGTTGGAGAAATTGCATACCACCAAAAAAGAATTATAGAAGAGTCTAGGAAACAGAGAAAACCCGTAATTGTTGCCACTCAAATGCTTTATTCAATGAAAGACAACCCTAAACCAACCAGGGCTGAAGCAACAGATGTTTCTAATGCTATTCTTGATGGTTGTGATGCTGTGATGCTATCAGAAGAAACAGCGATAGGTAGTTACCCTATAGAATCAGTTAAAGAAATGACAAAAATACTTCAATTTAATGAAAAAAAGATAAAACTAGTTAAGCTTAGCAGAGAGACTAACTCAACCCCCACAGATTTTATTGTAGAGGCAATATTAGATAAAATTCAAAAAAACGAACTAAATATAAAATCATTTATTGTTTTCACTGAAAGTGGCTATACCGCTAGAATAATATCGTCTTTTAGAAAAGATATTAAAATAATTGCAATAACGGACAAAAAAGAATCTTTTTTAAACCTCTCTATCTCATATGGCGTACAGCCAATCTATTATAAACAAAATTTTCATAATCTAGACTTCGTTTTAAACGAATTAAAGCTAAATAAAATATTACTAAAAAAAGATGTAGTAGCTGTTTTCCATGGTCGTCATGAAAAAAAACCAGAGATTCTAAGTCTCTTTTCTTTAATTAAAATAAAATGACAGGTATTTTTGAATTATCAATAATTGTTTGTTTGGCTGCGTTTCTATCAATAATTGCAAAAATAATAAAGCAACCACTAATCTTGGCATATATTGGAACCGGTATTATGGTTGGATTTATTCAAAGATCTTTTAATTTTTTTAACTTTGGTGGTGAGGGATTGTTTTATATATTCTATGATCTTGGAATAATGTTTTTACTTTTCTTAATCGGTCTCGAAATGAATTATTCTTCTCTTAGAACGGTTGGGAAAACATCTGTTTTTGTTGGGTTAGGTCAAATTATATTCACTTTTGTTTTTGGTTTTATAATATCAAAGTTCTTGGGCTTTAGCTTAATTCATTCTTCATATATTTCAATAGCTTTAACTTTTTCATCAACGATTATAATAGTTAAATTAATATCTGATAAAAAAAGCCTTAACAGTCTGTATGGAAAGATAAGCGTTGGATTTCTTTTAGTTCAAGATTTTGTAGTTATTCTAATATTAATAATGCTTAGTGGCTTAGGTTCTGGAGGAGATATTATTTTTTTAAGATTACTATACACAATTCTTTCGGGAATATTTCTTTTTGGCTTAATGATTTTTATAGGAAGAAAAATAATTCCCTCTCTCTTGAATAAAATTTCAGAATCTCAGGAATTATTATTTTTAATAAGCATTGCATGGGTTTTTAGTTTAGTTGTAATAATAGATTTATTCGAAAAAATGAGTGGCGTTGGTTTTTCTATAGAAATTGCTGGTTTCCTTGCTGGACTAGCCCTTGCGAATTCATCTGAGCATTTTCAGATAGCTAATAGAATAAAACCATTAAGAGATTTCTTTGTTTTAATATTTTTTATTATGATTGGTTCTTCTATTGTTCTTTATAACTTTGGTTCTTTAATTTTTCCAATCTTAGCTTTCTCTATTTTTGTATTAATTGGAAATCCATTCATTGTAATGTTGATTATGGGATTAATGGGATACAGAAAAAGAACCTTTTTCATGTCTGGAATAACCGTTGCTCAAATATCAGAATTTAGCCTTGTTTTAGCAACAATAGGGGTAAGACTCGGCCATATAGATGAATCTATTTTAACAATTATAGCCGCCGTCGGTATTATTACAATCATTGGCTCAACCTATATGATAGTTCATTCTGATGTAATTTTTTCGATATTATCTCCATATCTATCAATATTTGAAAGAAAAAATAGCAGAGAAGATTTTTCTCATGAAGAATTTAAAAAACCAATTATATTAATTGGCTATGATCGAACTGGTAAAAGTATTGCATCGAGCCTAAACAAAAAAGATTTACTGATTATAGATTTTAATCCAACAATAATAAAAAGCTTAGAATCTAATGGTTATAAATCTATATATGGAGACGTAGGTGACCCCTTGATATTTGATAACATTGATTTTACCAAGTCAAAAATGATAATATCAACTAACCCGAGAATGAAAGATAATATAAGCTTAATTAAAAAGGTAAGGTCGATCAATAAAAACATAGGTCTAATATTTAGGGCAGAGTCTGGGGAGGACGCAATCGCGCTTTATGATATAGGTGCGGACTACGTTTTTGTTCCTCTTTATTTTTCTGGACAATATCTTGGAAAAATTATAAAATCAAAAAACGGATTAAAAAAAATATTAGAATTAAAAGAAAGAGACATTGATTTTATTAAAAAATTAACAAAAAAATAAAATGCTTGATAAAATAGGACAAATAAAAAAATTAAAAAACATTCACGACTCTTTAGTTAAAGAAATTGTTGAAGTTGAAAGAGACGGTCTAAAAATTGTAATCAACGGTAAAATGGAAATAAAAGAAATTAAACTAAACGAATCAATGCCGATCAAAGAACAAGAAATACTCATTAAAGACCTAACTAACGAAGCCTTTCATAAAATACAAAAATTAGCTGCTCAAAAAATAAGCTTTCTTAATTAACTCTTCTTACATATTCTCCTGTCTCTGTATTAATCTCTATTATATCTCCCTCTTCTATAAATAAAGGTGCTAAAATCTCAGACCCACCTTCAACGATAATTGTTTTGTTTCCAGACTGAGCTCTATTTCCTTTAATGCCGGGAGGGGATTCAATAACTTTGAGGTTTGTTTTTATTGGTACTATTATATCAATTATATTATCTTCAAAAAAAACACCATCAACCAAGTCTCCTTCTTTTAAAAATTTAATTCCAAAAACCATTTTATCTTCTTCTAGGAAAAATCTATTTTTTGGGTTTTTTTCTTCTGAAAAACAATACTTTCCTTTACTCTTATATATAAACTTAATTATTGTTTTAGATATTTCTGCTTCTAAAAAACTTTCAGAAGGTCTAAATGTCCTCGATAAAGATCTTCCTGTTTTCAAGTTCTTTATTTTTGCTTGAAGAACTGACTGACCCCTACCTTTAACAACGTGAGTTGTTTCTATTATTTCATAAGGATCTTTTTCTATTATAATCCTTGAACCTCTTCCTAGTTCATTAAAAGATAACATATTATTTTAGTATTATGTTTATTAAATCTAAACTACCATTAAGATAATCTTTTGAATTTATTATTTTTTTACCCTCTATTTGAAGTTTTTTTATTAAAATAATCCCTTTACCTGTTTGAACAGAAATATTTCCATCTAAAATTCCTGTCTTTCCCGGAACTTTTTCTTGTTTTTTAATATCAGTAACAATTCCTGCTTCAATTATTTTTAACATTTTTTCTCCACTATTAGCTGTTTTAAAAAAAGTATATGATCCAGGCCAAGGGTTTAAAGCTTTAATTATACGGTAAATATTATCAGCGGAATCACTCCAGTTTATTCTGCCATCTTTCCTAGAAAAAAACTTAGAATATGTCGCTATAAAATTTTCTTGTTTTTGGGGAACTATTTGATTGTTAATCCACTTAGGTATAGTCTCTATTAAAAGATTTGAACTTATTAGGTTTAATTTTTCAGATAAACTTTCATAATTGTCGTTTTCAGAAATTAAACATTCTTTTTGTGATAAAATATCGCCTTCGTCCATCTTGTCATTTATCAATATAATAGTAACTCCTGTTTTTTTATCATTGTTAATAATAGAAGATTGAATTGGTGCACACCCACGATGTTTGGGTAATAATGATGGGTGAATATTAATAATCCCATATTTTGGTATTTTGATTATATTTAATGGTATCATTTTTCCATAAGCAACAACTATCATTAAATCTGGTTTTATTTTTTTTATTTCACGAATTGATTCGTTAAGCTTTGATGGTTTTATGGTTTTTATATTATTTTTTTTTGCAATTTCAGAAACAAAGGATTCTTTTATTTTGTTCCCTCTACCGAATGGCTTATCTTTTCCAGTAATAACCATTTCTGGTTTATATCCAGAAACTATCATCTCTTCTAAAATATTTGATGCAAATTTTGGTGTTCCTAAAAATATTATTTTCATTTTATTTTACTATTTTCCAATCAATCTTATCTTCGGTATCAGCAAATTCAAGCCAATTATTTGACTGATCTACTACGAACCATTTTCTTTTTGATTCCGACCAAATCAATGGATTACCCATATAATATGGTTTTTTAATGATTTTTTTAGGCTTAAGCTGGTCTAATTCTAGCCACTTTTTAAAAACCGTTTCTATAGAATAGTCTAAATTTCTTGATATTGCCCAAGTAGAAACTTTTTCTATTGATTTCTTTGCGTTAGCAACGCTGCCAGATAATTCTATGAGTTGTTTGGCGGGCTTAGTGTATCTAGAATAAATAATTTCTTTCTTTTTTGCACTCTTCTTTAATTCATCAAGACTGACTCCTTTTGTTTTAAAATAGAAAGAAACAACTTGTCGTATTGCTGTATCTTCTCTTAATTTTTCTAGATATAATATCTTATTTGTTTTCAAGAACTCTTCTATTTTAGATGATATGCTTTTTCCGATTCCTTTTATAGCTAAAATTCCTTTTATTCCATCTTTTTCGTATCTTTCTTTTAAACTAAAATCTAAGCTGTCTATAACTTCTGACACATTAAAATAGGCCCTACTTTTAAAAGCTTTGCTTCCTGCAGATTTGCCATATATCTCTAAAAGTTCTCCTATCTCTCTTAGTAGGATTGATATTTTCTTGTTATCTTTCATTAATTATATTTTTAATTCTTTCTATTTCAATGTCAATCACTGGACCATCATAATCTGCAGAGTGAGCCCTAGATCCTTTATACACGGCTTTTTTTTGGTCTAAATGAATGTTTAATATTGCTTCTTTGCCCTGATCAAGCCTAATAAATAAATGGAACCTCGGATAACCACCCAGACCCAATGGCCTAATGAAAGAAAACTCTTCGCTATTAATACCTCTTCCTAGAGATATATAGCCGGCTCTTCTCATCAAGTTAAAAATCTCTTCTTTTTCTATTAATAGTTTCATGATTACTTTTATTTTAACATATTTTTTGATAAAATGAAGACAATGAAAAAAAAAGTTTTTCTAGCAATAAATTTACCAGAAGAAATTAAAAAAGAAATTTCTATAGCTAAAAAAAATTACCTTAATATTCCTGGTAGGTGGGTTTTAAATAATGAATTACAAGTAGTGGTTTCCGCTTGGATTAATATAGGACTAGATGAGATAAACAAAATAGACCTTTGTCTAAAAAAAACTTTAAATAAAACTTCTTCCTTTAATATTATACTTGATAGAGTTTCCTTTTATCCAACAAAAAACCCTAAAATGATATGGATAAAAATTAAAAAATCAGATAATCTTATTTTGTTGAAGAAAGAATTAGATAAAAAAATAAAATCTAATTATAAACTAGATCCACATATAACATTATTGAAAATTAATTCTTGGTCTTTTAAAAAAACTGATCCAGAAGAAATTTATAAAGAAGAAGAAGACATTTCTATTAACCTAGACGTTTACTCTTTGAGCTTAATGGAGTCTAAGATTAAAAAAGGTAAACCAGAATATATTTTAATAAAAAATTATCAATTAAAAAAATGAAGATACACTTTATAGGTATAGGTGGTATTGGCGTTTCGTCTTTAGCAAAATATTATATTTCAAAAAATAAAAAAGTTAGTGGTTCTGATTTGGTTGAATCTGAAATAACAAAAGATCTAAGAAATAATAATGTTAAGGTAAGTATTGGAAAAAACTCTGCTAAAAATATTGATAAAGATGTAAGCCTGGTTATATATTCGCCTGCAATTACTAAAGATAATCCTGAAATTAAAAAAGCTTTAAAAGAAAATATAAAAACCATTAGCTATCCAGAGGCCCTTGGGGACCTTACAAGAAAATATTTCACAATTGCCATATCCGGAACCCATGGTAAAAGCACAACAACAATAATGACTGCATCAATACTAATTGATGCTGGCCTTGATCCAACGGTTATAGTTGGAGCAAAGGCAAAACAATTAAATAATTCAAATTTTAGAAAAGGAAACTCTAAGTATTTATTAATAGAGGCTGATGAGTATAAGCAATCTTTTTTAAATTATAATCCAAACATAATTACCATAACAAACATTGATAAAGATCATTTAGATTTTTATGGGAACATAGATAATATAATAAAATCATTTAAAGATTATGGTAACAAAATTAAAAAAGGTGGGTCTATAATTATAAATGGAGATGATTCAAATTCTTTAAAATGTTTTAATGGTTTTAGAAATATAAGTAAATATTCTTTAAAATCAAAGGAGGCTATTAAAATTTCAAAGCTTTTAAAGGTTCCTGGAGATCATAATGTTTACAACGCATTAGCTGCATTAGAAATATCAAAAAAATTAAAAGTTAAAAAAGATATAGCCTATAAATCAATATCTAATTATAGTGGTTGTTGGAGAAGGTTTGATGTTTTTAAAACTAATTATAAAAATATAATACTAGTTTCAGATTATGCACACCACCCAACTGAAATTCAAGAAACTCTTAAAGCGGCCAGACAAAAATATCCAAAAAAAAGAATCATATCAGTTTTTCAACCTCATCAGAGAAAAAGAACCAATCTACTTTTCGATGATTTTGTAAGTATTTTTAAAGTGGCACCCGTAGATAAAATAATTATATCAGAGACATATTCTGTTGCAGGAAGAGAAGAAAAGAAGGATATAAATGAAAAAAGCCCCAAAAAACTATCTGAGTCTATAGGTAAGAAATCTATATATAAAGAAAGTTTAGAAGAAACTGAAAAATATATAAAAAAAATAGCTAAAGAAAACGACCTTTTTTTAATTATGGGCGCAGGAAATATATATGATTTATTTATTAATATTAAAAAGGAATTCTTGACAAAAAAAAGAAATAAAACAATAATAGATTAATTACAAAAGGCAAGGTCGATTTAAAAATATACTTTAAAAAAAATGAATACACTTTTAATATTAGTTGTTATATCCTTAGCTCTTATAATGCTTTACTTTTTAAAAATTAAAAAAAGTTCGGCCAAAGATAATGTAGTTAAGGAAGAAGAGCCTAAAGAAGAGCTCAACGAAGAGCCCATCGAAGAACCTAAAGATAATATGGTTGAAGATAATAGCGTTGTTTCTTCTCCAGAATCAGAAATTACAGAAACAGAACAAGATCGAGAGTAGGTGTGAGAAATATAAACCGCTCCTTTTCAGGGGCGGTTTATTTAATTTTATAAAAGGGTATTGATAAATTTCATTAACTTTGTTATTAAGTATGTGGGTATCTTTTAAAAAATAAATTAAAGGCTTTCTTTCGGAAAGCTTTTTGCATTAAATATGGAATATAAAATAAAGGAAAAAAATAAGTCAGAAAAAGAAATCGAAGTTACAGTTAGCATCGAAGAGGTTGAAGATAACCTTGAAAAAGCAGCTGAAATATTATCAAAAGAAAAAGAAATAAAAGGATTTAGGCCGGGAAAAGCACCAGTTAACATTGTTAAAGAAGTTTTCGGAGAAGAAAGATTATGGCATGAGGCTTGTCATCAAGCTATAAATAAAAAATATATAGAAATAGCTAAAAAAGAAGACTTAGAAATCATCTCTTATCCTAAAATAGATATACTAAAAATAGAGAACAAAAAACCTCTCATCTTTAAAGCTATCGTTACAACAATGCCCGAGATAAAACTTTCTAGCTATAAAGAAAGCGTAAAAAAAATAAATAAAGAAAAGATAACCGTTGAAGCCACCGAAGAAGAAGTAACAAAAGCCATAGATGTTATTAGGTCGTCTAGAGCAAAAATTGCCAAAACATCTAGGGCAGCAAAAAACGGTGATCAAGTTTTAGTTGATTTCGAAGGAAAAATTGATGGAATTAATCAAAAAGATTTTAAAAAAGAATCTTTTCCTATAATAATAGGGGATGGTAAATTTATTAAAGAATTTGAAGAAAAAATTATTGGAATGAAAGAAGAAGAAGAATCTTCTTTTAAAATAAAACTTCCATCTTACGATAATTCAGAAAAAGAAGTTGAATTTAAGGTTAAAGTTATTTCTGTAAATGAAAGAGAAGTGCCCAACGAAGATGATAGTTTTGCAAAATCTTTGGGAAATTTTTCCGGAATAAAAGAACTTAGAGCTAAAATCAAAGAGAACCTGTTAGAGGAAAAAATGAATAAAGAGAAGGAAAAAAAGAAAATAAAGATTATAGATTTAATAATAAAAGGTTCTTCTGCCGATATACCAGATATTTTAATTCAAAAAGAATCTGAAAATATGTTAAGAGAATTTAAAAATCAGTTCTTGCAAATGGGAGCTTCATTTGAAGAATATTTAAAAAAGAATAATAAAAACGAAGAAGAACTAAAAAAGGACTGGAAGGATCAAGCAGAAAAAAGAGTGATGACTATTTTAGCTCTACAAAAAATATCTAAAAATGAAAAAATATTAGCAAGCGATAAAGAAATAGAAGAAGAAACAAAGATATATTTAAACAGAGTTCATGATAAGTCTTCATTGAAAGAATCTGATATAAAGAATATAAAATTATATATTAAAGATTTAATTCAAAATAACAAAGTTTTTGATTTCTTAGAGAGCCTCTAACTCAGATATAAAACCTTCCTTTGATATCTCTCTTACGGAACTATTATTTCTTTCTCTGATAGTAAGTTTATTACTAGAAATTTCTTTATCTCCTATAACTAAAATATAGGGGATTTTTTCTGTAATAGATTTCCTTACTTTATTGCCTACTGTATTATCAGATAAATCTAATTCCACCCTAAAGCCTTTAGCTAAAAAATATTCTAGTAATTCGTTACAATAGGTTTCGTGCTGATCTGAAACTGATATAATCTTTATCTGTACAGGGGAAATCCAAAAAGGTAGTGCGCCAGCATAATGCTCAATTAATACACCTATAAATCTTTCAAAAGAACCAAAAAGTGCTCTGTGGAGCATGTATGGTCTTTCTTTTTCTCCTTCTTTGTTTATAAAAAACATATCAAAAGCCTCTGGTAAATTAAAATCAAACTGAAGGGTTGAGCACTGCCATTCTCTACCTATTGCATCTTTTATTTTAAAATCAAGTTTTGGGCCATAAAAAACCGCACCACCAACATCTTTTTTAATATTTAATTTTTTATCTAGAGCAATTTTTTCAAGTATTTTTTCAGTAAAATTCCAACCGTCTTCTTTTCCGGCATATTTATTTATTTCAGGATCTCTAACTGAAAGATAAACGCTTATGTCTTCTATATTAAAACCAAAAGATTTATATATAAACAAGATAAAATCAATTACTTTTTTAAGCTCTGACTCTATTTGGTCTGCACTACATATTATATGGGCATCGTCTTGAGTAAAGCCCCTTACCCTTGTTAATCCGGATAATTCTCCTTTCTTTTCATATCTGTAAACGGTACCACATTCAGCTAACCTTATTGGTAGCTCTTTGTATGACTTTAAACTGTTTTTAAATATCTGAATATGAAACGGGCAATTCATTGGCTTTAACAGGTATTGATCTGATTCCTCTG
>CAYVNL010000045.1:0-2490 GCA_964452925.1 uncultured Candidatus Saccharibacteria bacterium | reverse complement strand
ATTTTGATGCTGTTGAAGCCTGTTGTTTAAGTCTGTAGTTATCCCAACATAGAAGTAATCATTGTCACAGTTGAGAATATATAAATACCACATTTTAGGGCTAATTTGAAATTTTGCTCCCGCGCCCGGATGATACTCGAATAAAGGAGTGGTTAAAGACTACCTGTCTAATCAAAATGAAGTATATTTAACAGCTTAGTCCACTCCACTACTCATTGTTTAATTCATAAATTATTCAAATGCTAAAATTTCTTTGATATTGACTCCTTTTGAGGGCTGTTCCCCAAACTTGTTGGTAGTATTTTGCCCCAATGCGAGTAGCAACCAAAACAAAAAGATTAAATTAGCAAGAGGGATTAGACCTATCAACATATACCAACCGCTTTCCCCTAAGTCATGCAGTCTCCTGATATAAAAAGAAAAACTATAAACTATCGTGATTGTATATGCTGCAATGTTATAAAATGTTTCATTTAAAACGAACACTAGGGCAATAACCACCACATAAATAATAATATTTCCAATTAGAAAGCTTGTTCTGTTAATTCTTCCGTTAAACAATCTAGAAAAATATGTAGAACGTTTTCTTCCATCCTCAATGATGGGCAAAGTGGTTTCTGAGATCTCTGCTTTTTTGGGAAAAGCCAAATTAAGAACCGACACAACTAAAACTGCAAAAACAATCAGGAAGAGCCACACTATTAAGTAACCCTGTTCTATACTGCCGCCCACAAGGTAATTGACTGCTAATGTGATATATGAAATTTGGGTGAATAGAACCCCAAGCGTAGTTCCTGTAGAATCAGAAACTTCCTTTGAAGCCATGTAACCAATTGGCCCCATAACAACCGAGTATCCCCATAAAATCAATGCAATAGGTGAATAACCGCCCTCAAGTTCAAGTACAAACCACCCAAAAGCAAGCGTTACCCATAATGCCAATATGAGGTATTGATAACTACCAGCAATAAATCCTAACACAGAAACCCAAAATCTACTTTTTTTCTCAACTACTTTCACCAAGAGTGGTGTAATTGGGAAAGCTGGGAGAAGGGCTATGGTATATGCCCAGGGCATGATAATTGAGATTAGTAGCCCCAAACCAACTATTCTCCATCCACCAGAAAGCAAAAGCCACACCCCGCCCACTATCCCTGCACCGAAGTTAAACAACCATAACGTGGCTAAAGATATTTCTAGCAAAACCAATAAAAGCTTTTTCATGTTTTTTTCTTTGCTGAATACGCTGCCAAAAAGAAAAAAATTGACGAAGCTAAATCTATGGTAATCCAGTTGCTTTTAGTCAAGTGAATTGGAGCTATTGGATTAAACAAAAAGGCTATTGCCCCAAAAATAAATGTCCAAGCGGTTAGTTTTGATTTATAGAATCCCCAAGCGACAATTATTGAAACAATAAAAATAACCCAACGAAGAAAAATATAATAACCATAGGGCCAAATAGGGGGAATGGCAAGGAGAAGAAGAATACCAGCAATTATTGCTAATTTTTTAAAGCTCATCTAATGTTGAAAAATGGCTGTTTAAAAATCTAGTTAATAAATTATCTTGATCTATACAGCGATTTAATTGGATTAATCAATCCAAGCACAAAAAGAGAAACAACACCAATAACTAATAAAACAATCGAAACCAAAACTGTCCAAGACATTTTTTTGTCTTTTTCATCAATTTTCCTGTTTTTAATTAATCCCCCAACACCACCAATTAACGCAACTAGTCCAGGAAACTGAATTGCAACGCCACCGCTAATAAACCCCAACAGGCCCGCTATCAATAAAATCAAATTTGTCTTTCTATTTTTAGAAAAAAGCTTTCTTTTTTGTATTTCTTTATTCATAAAAGCTTATAAAAAAATATCAACAATTACTGTAAATCATTTTATTAAAAAATTATAAGTAACAATGATCACAATTTTCTCAATATTTTTAGTTTAGATAGGATAGAGAATATCGCATTCGTCTAGTTTTTTTCTTGCTTCCCTTTCCAGTCTCAGAACTTCATCCTCATACCAGCTACTACTTATAGCACTCTTTGCTCTCGCATATTGTATTAATAAAATCTTTTGGGTCTCAAACCAATCCCTAACATCTCGTTTACATCTTGAATTTGCATAGCTATTATCTGCTTTTACTGTTGGTATAGGGGTGCTGGTAGGAGCTAAGTTTTGAGGGGCTGAATAGGGGATATATTCGTTATTGGATGAATTACCATATCTCCTATTAAACTCTTCCTCCCACTCCTTGTTCTCCTTACCATAAAGATCGTTATAATAGTCTTTCCAATATCGATCCTGAGCCTGCTTGCAGGTAGTTTTAGAAAGGTACAGCTCCCAAACTCCGCCCACCTCACAACAAATAGAATTATCACATTCGCTTTTAGTCATTCTTTTGGTTCCTCCACCACAATTTTGATGAATTGGGCAATCAACCATATAATTTACTTCTTCGCCCCATTTCTCATTTAAGGCTG
>CAYVNL010000044.1:0-2396 GCA_964452925.1 uncultured Candidatus Saccharibacteria bacterium | reverse complement strand
ACAATAATCTTTCTCCACATTTATCCTTTTTTTTAAATGGCCAAATACCCTCTTTAGTCTCTCCATACAACTCTACATAACAAGACCCTCCTGGCACATAGCATTCTTTTATAGAAGCATCTTCTATCTCTGTAGTTTTCCGTTCCTTTCCTTTAATATCATAGAAACTATCATAGCGATCTTTTAATTGATTACAATCAATTTTAGTAAGGCCTATCCATGATTCAACAGTATCATTCTCACCTATTTCCCCTTTTATATCTTTATTAAAATCTTTTTCTCGATAGATAGCCCTTCCACCCTTAAAGTTTTTTTCAGGATAAAAAATAACAAAATCGCAATCAGGTTCTAGGTCTGTTAAATTCTCGAGACTTAAATCATTTATTTTTCCGATTTCTTCACCAATTTTTAATTGTACTAATTCTGGGTTAATACTGTTCAGTATAAGCCAAGAGCTTAAAAGAAGAACAAGCCCTATTACAGCGGACTTAATTCCTTTTAAAGCGTTAGCCATCTTACTTGCGTCTCCAGTAGAGAAAAGATACATTAGACCAGATCTTATCAATATAAAAAAAACAATCATTCCTCCGATTGATACAGCCCATTCGTAAGCATAAAAGATAAGATTTTGAAGGTTTGAGTCTAAAGTAAGTTCTCTCCCTGTTGGTGATTTTGGCCATGATATTTCAGTTTCTTGACCAAAAACAATAATTGGTAAAACAAAAAATAATATTGATAATAAAATAAAGAATGTTGTTTTTTTATATTTCATAAAATTATATTATCACAACTATTGTATAATTTGAATAGATTCTAAGATATGATTTATTATATTATGATTTTTATTCAAACTTTCAAGTGAACCCATGACAGAGATTAAGTAATAATCATTGTTAATATTTATTATCTTTTCCTTTGAATAATGTTTATTATCATCTTCTTCGTATTCAGCACTGAAATTTAACGAACCTTCTTCTTCATAAGAATCAATAATAAGCATATCTACACTCTCCTCGTTAAGTATCTCTTCCATGCCATCTAAAACAGAACTAAAACTTTCTTTGTTGAAATTTAATATGCTAATAACGAGTGGATCAATTTTATTTTCTGAAATTGCAGAAAAAGAAACATTCATGATATGGTCGTATTCAGGATAAGGTTCTGTTGACAAGTCCTCCCATCCCGAAGGAATTTCAAGCTGGAATTTATTTTCTATTTTTCTAACAACGAAATCACTACCTTCTTCTGTTTCTAGATATTTATTTAAAGCATCGCCAGAAATAATATCTTTAATGTTTGGTATTTCGTTATTATCTACCTCTGGAAAACTAAATTCTTCTATTTTTAAGGAAAAGTCCTCACCTGTTTCTTTCTGTCTTCTAAGATTAAAAAAAGACGAAAGAGCTAAAAAGGCTATCATAGCAATAGATATAGCCAATATTTTTTTATCTTCTTTTTTCATAATGATATTTGCCACCAAAGACCATATATTCCAGTATAGCCCATGGTTGACATTATTATAGTTACAAAGGTCCAAGCTAACAACATAATTGCTAACCCTTTACCGATTGATTTCCATATAGACTTTACTCTAGCTAAAATATTAGTATTGCCAAAATCTGTATAGAAAACTATTCCTGAAAAAAGAACCATTCCAATTATTATTATAGGGGTTAATTGCAAAAAAACAAAATCAATTATTCTTTTAAATAATATTATTAGATCTTTTATTTCGCAAGGATCGCTTTCATCCCATGGAGTATTAGGATCATCAAAGCTTAAACCACAAGGAACAAAACCTGACTTTTGTGCAAAAACTGGTTCAACAAAAGAAGCTTGAAAAACTAATATAAATATAATTAATGCTAGAAAGAAATATAGTCTTTTTTTCATTTTATATACTCTAGTAATTTTATCCATTCTTGAACTGTAACTGTTTCAGCTCTACGCTCTGGAGCTATACCTGCAGAGATCATTTTTTCTCTAGTATAGCTTTTATCTAATTTTAAACTTTTTGATAAATTATTCAATAGCTGAGCTCTTGGATGAGAAAAACCAGCCTTAACAACCCTAAAGAAACTTTTCATATCTAGGTTGATATTTCTATCAAGTTTCTTTATAGAAATAACAGAGCTATCAACCTTAGGAGAAGGCCAAAAAGATCCCCGAGAAACATGGAAAAGAATTTTAGGAGTTGAATATACTTGAACTGAAACAGCTAATATGCTCATATCTGGAGGACTAGAGCATATTCTTTTAGCAACCTCTTTCTGAACTAAAAGAATCATTTCGTTTGGGGGGTTCTTTGATTCCAAGAAAAATCTAATAGTAGGCGATGTTATATAAAAGGGTAGATTAGATATAACTTTATAATCTTTAAAAGGAATTTCTTTTAA
>CAYVNL010000043.1:0-9822 GCA_964452925.1 uncultured Candidatus Saccharibacteria bacterium | reverse complement strand
TGTTGCCAAAGAAAAAAGCGCGGTAATGCCCCGGGAAAGAACCCACCAAAAACTGCCTTGGGCCAGGTAATTAATATCAGTTTTAAAATATTTTTCCGCCCATTGAAGCGTTTTTAAAACTTGCCTTTTCATAGTTATAATTATATCCTAGTTTAAGCAGTTTTAAAACTTGTTTTATTGGCTTAAGCGTTTTAAACTGAAAGAAGTAAAATAAAAGCTATATTAGCCAATAAGAAATTATTATTGAGTTGATTTTAAGCATTAAATTAATTTTTATAAAAATTTTAAAATTATGGATGAAATGTTTAATAATAAAATTATTTTAATTACAGGAGGCACTGGCTCTTTTGGCAATGCATTTGTTAGGCATCTTTTAAAAAATAGAGGAATAAAAGAAATCAGGATTTTTTCGCGGGACGAAAAGAAGCAAAATGATATGAGGAAGTTATATAATAACGATAAATTGAAGTTTTATATAGGAGACGTCAGAACCCGAAGCAGTGTTGATGATGTAATGAGAGGCGTTGATTATGTTTTTCATGCAGCTGCCCTAAAACAAGTTCCTTCAGGCGAATTTTTCCCTATGGAAATGGTAAAAACTAATATATTAGGAGCAGATAATGTAATGCATTCGGCCATAGAGCACAAAGTGAAGAGGGTTACGGTTTTAAGCACCGACAAGGCAGTGTATCCGATAAATGCAATGGGAATGACCAAGGCCTTAATGGAAAAAACAATGATTGCAATATCAAGAAACTTACAAGAAGGAGAAACAATACTATGTGGAACAAGATATGGCAATGTTATGGGCTCAAGGGGTTCGGTGATCCCTCTTTTTATAAGACAAATTAAAGAAAATAAGCCGGTTACGATAACAAATCCTGAAATGACCAGGTTTTTAATGTCTCTGGAAGAATCAATAGAATTAGTTTTGTTCAGCTATAAAAATGGAGCTAACGGAGATATTTTTGTTCAAAAATCACCGGCATCAACCATACTTGACTTAGCAACCGCATTAAAAGAAATATTCAGCGCTAATAATGAAATCAAAATAATTGGCACACGCCACGGTGAAAAATTATATGAAAGCTTGGTAACCCAAGAAGACATGATAAGGGCGGAGGACTTGGGAAAATATTACAGAATACCGGCAGACACAAGAGATTTAAATTACGATATTTATTTTGAAAAAGGAGAAAAAGATATTTCAAAAATTGAAGAATATAATTCCCACAATACGGAACGATTGAACGTTGAACAAGTAAAAGAAAAGCTTTTAGGCTTGAATATTGTTAAGAAAAACTTATGAAAACCGAGAAAAAAAAGCTTTTAGTTTTGGGCGCTTCGGGCATGGTAGGTCATGTCATGGCTATTTATTTTGCAGAGAATAATTATGATGTGGCCACATTTACACTGCACCCCTTTAAATATAGTAAAAAAAACATAGTAGGAGATGCAAATAATAGTGTCTTGCTTAAAAACACAATTTGCCAGGGTAATTATGATGCAATCATAAACTGCATTGGAATACTAAATCAAGATGCAGAAACTAAAAAGCATCAGGCAGTGTATTTAAATAGCTATCTGCCGCATTTTTTGGCTCATCTGACCCGCGAATTAAAAACAAGGGTAATTCAGATAAGCACAGATTGTGTTTTTTCAGGAACAACAGGGGGCTATAATGAGAAATCACCAAAAGGCGGAGAGACGTTCTATGATAGATCAAAGGCGCTTGGAGAGCTTGAGAATGATAAGGATTTGACATTTAGAAATTCAATAATTGGCCCGGATACTAATGAGAAAGGAATGGGGTTGTTTAATTGGTTTATGAAACAAGACCAAGAAATAGAGGGGTTTACCAGGGCTATGTGGACAGGAGTAACTAATTTAACTTTGGCAAGAGCAATAGCAGGAGCAATTGAGAACAATTTGACAGGCACATATCATTTAGTAAACAATATTTCCATATCAAAACATGATTTGCTTGTTTTGTTCAATAAATATTTTAAAGAAAATAAGTTAGTCATTAAAGAAAACGACACTGTCAAAATAGACAGGTCGTTAGTCAATAATAGAAAAGATTTTGATTTTATCATTCCTTCATATGAAGAAATGATAAAAGAGATGAAAGAATGGGTTTATAATCATAAAGATATTTACCCTCATTATTTTAATCAATAAAATTAAAAAAATGAAAAAACTTAAAATAGTAACAATAACAGGAACAAGGCCGGAAATAATAAAACTCAGCGAAGTTATTAAAAAACTGGACATATATTTTAATCATAAGCTGGTGCATACCGGCCAGAACTGGGATTATGAGTTAAAAGAAGTTTTTTTTAAGGAACTGGAAATACGCGAACCGGATTATTATTTAGACAGTGCCGGAAAAAATTTAGGCGAAACCATTGGAAATATTATTTCAAAATCCTACAAGCTTTTGCAAAAAGAAAAGCCGGATACCGTGCTTATTCTTGGCGATACGAATTCATCGTTGGCAGCTATGTCAGCTAAAAGATTAAAGATTCCTATTTTTCATATGGAAGCAGGCAATCGGTGTTTTGACCAGAACGTGCCTGAAGAAATAAACAGAAAGATTATTGACCACATTTCAGACATTAATTTGCCATACACAGAACATGCAAGAAGATATTTATTGTCCGAGGGAATAAGAAAAGAACATATTTTTGTAACCGGATCCCCAATGGCAGAGGTTTTGCAAAAAAATCTTGAAAAAATAAATAATAGTAAGGTTTTAAACAAACTTGGTTTAGAAAAAGAGAAATACATATTGATTTCTGCCCATAGAGAAGAAAACATTGATGACGAAAATAATTTCTTTTTGCTTACGAATGCGCTTAATGAGATCGCGGAAAAGTATAAGCTTCCTTTGATATATTCAACTCATCCAAGAAGCTGGAAAAAAATTGAAGAAAGAAAGACTAAACTCCATCAGCTTATAAAAAAAGTTAAACCCTTTGGTTTTTTTGATTATAATAATCTTCAAATAAATTCTTTTTGCGTTTTGTCCGACAGCGGAACTCTTTCTGAAGAATCTGCGATACTCGGTTTCCCCGGCGTTCTTATAAGAACCTCAACAGAGAGGCCTGAAGTAATAGACAAGGGTTCTATAATAATAGGAGGAATAAAAGAAAAAAACATTTTTCAAGCAATGGAATTAGTCGTGAAAATGCACAAAAACAAAGAGAAACGAACCATTCCTGAAGATTACCGAGAAGATAATGTTTCGGCAAAAATTGTAAAAATCATTCAAAGCTATACAGAAATAATTAATAACGACATTTGGAGAAAACAAAAAACATAAGACATTTTAATATACGATACAGTTCCCGAGAGTTAGTTTGTTTCCCTTGCTTTATTTTTCATCCAAAAATTTTTCACACCATATAAACAAAAAACGCATAGCAGGAAGAGAAAAAACATTTTCGACCTCCATTTTCTAAATTTGTAAATATAAAGATATTATGCTTATATAGAGTAAATTATGGAACAAACCTCTCTCTGCAAAAAAGAATCACGGAAAATTGTGTATGTCGGCATGGCTGCCGACCTCATTCATCATGGTCATATTAACATTATAGAAGAGGCCCGAAAGTTGGGTGATGTTGTTGTGGGGTTATTGACCGATGAAGCGCTTGCGAGCTATAAAAGAGTTCCATTTTTAAGCTACAAAGAACGCAAGAGAATTATTAAAAATATTTCAGGAGTAACAAAAGTCATTACACAACATACTCTAGATTACGTGCCAAATTTGCGTAAAGTTAGGCCTGACTTTTTAGTACATGGCGACGATTGGCGGACAGGAGTACAGCGAGAAACTAGAAATAGGGCCATCAGAGCTCTTAAAGAATGGGGAGGTAAACTCGTAGAGCCACCTTATACGCCTGGCGTTTCATCAACCGATTTAATTAAATATACGATTGAAATAGGGACCACTCCCGCACAGAGACTGCGCCGAATGAGAAGGATGCTTGAAGTGAAACCCCTTTTGCGATTTATGGAGGTGCACAATGGTTTAAGTGGCTTGATAGTAGAGAATGCGGTAGCAATGAGAAACAACAGAAAAATAGTATTTGATGGGATGTGGGGAAGTGGATTGACCGACTCTGCCGCAAAAGGGAAACCGGACAACGCTGTCGTTGATGTAACTTCTCGTATAAATAGTCTAGAACAAATTCTGGAGGTTACCACAAAGCCGATTTTGATGGATGCGGACAACGGAGGGCTGATTGAACACTTTGTTCATACCGTTAGGAAAGCAGAAAGATTAGGTATTTCGGGATTGGTAATAGAAGATAAAATTGGTGCCAAAAGAAACTCTTTATTTGGAACTGAGGTTGAACAAGAACAGGATAGCATTGAAGAATTTACGGCTAAGATTAATGCCGGGAAAAGAGCGCAAGTTACCGATGATTTTATGGTTATTGCCAGGATTGAAAGCTTGATTCTCAAAAAGGGCTTGGAAGATGCTTTAAGGCGAGCCAATGCTTATATTGGAGCCGGGACCGATGCCATTCTTATTCACAGTAAAGAAAGAATGCCGGTTGAGGTTTTTGCTTTTGGCAAAGAATATAAAAGGTTTAAAAATAAAGTACCGCTCGTTGCTATTCCTTCTACCTATAGCCAGGTAACAGAGAAAGAATTAGAGAAAGCAGGGGTGCGGATTGTGATCTATGCCAACCATATGCTTAGATCTTCTTATCCGGCAATGATGAAAACAGCTGAAATAATCCTCCAGAAAGGTCGAGCATTGGAAACTGAAAAATATTGTTTACCAATTTCTGAGGTTATTCGTCTTATTCCCCCAGATCCTTTTCTACGATGAAAAGCAAAGAATTAATTGACGTTCTTAAACGGCTTGGCTTAGATTTTCTCACCGGGGTGCCGGACACAACCTTGCGAGATTTTTTAATTTATGTAGAAGAGCATCCCAATGAGATAAACCATCTACGAGCAGCAAACGAAGGACAAGCAGTTGCTCTTGCCTCAGGTTATTATTTAGCTACCGCTAAAGTACCGATAGTATATATGCAGAATTCCGGACTTGGCAATGCAGTCAATCCCTTAACTTCACTTGCCGATAAAGAGATATATGGTATTCCTATGATTTTATTCATTGGTTGGCGAGGTTGTCCCGGTAAACCAGATGAACCCCAGCATATAAAAATGGGGAGGATTACGCTTGATTTATTAAAAGCCCTAGAAGTTCCTTTTGAAATCGTTCAACCCAATATTGACAAGACTCAAAAGCAAATTTCCTATTTAAAAGAGCAGACAGTTAAAAATCATCAGCCGGTGGCTTTAGTTTTCTCAAAAGGAGTTATCGAAAAAGAAAAAGCCGGGCAAAAATATCTTAAGGGGATGCAGAGAGAAGAAGCGCTTGATATCTTACTTGATAAAATCGGTAATGCTCCTATTGTATCTACGACCGGCTATACCTCACGAGAGATTTTTGAGATAAGAGAACGTAAATCCCAAGGACACAATAAGGACTTTCTTTGCGTTGGTTCAATGGGGCATGCCTCTGCTATTGCTTTATCAATTACCAGGTATTATAAAAAACCAGTATATGTGATAGATGGCGATGGTGCTTTATGTATGCATATGGGAGCTGTGGCCACTATTGGTTTTTATGCACCAACGAATCTCTGTCATATTATTATTGATAACGGCTTGCATGAAAGTACTGGAGGGCAGCCAACACTTTCTCGTCATTTAAATTGGCAGCAACTTTTTACAGCCTTAGGATACAAAACAGTCGAAACCATAGAACGATTGGAAGACCTAAAGATGATAGATTTTAGCGTTTTATTGCCTCCCACGGCCCTTGTAATAAAAGTAGTGCCGGGAACGAGAAGCGACCTTGGAAGACCAACAAAGACTCCCGCTAAAAACAAAGAAGAATTTATGAGATTTTTCCAGTGGAAGCATTACAAATAGTGTTAAAGAATTAAAAGAAATTTGGCAGACTGAGGTGTTCAAAGATGAAATTTTCTGGGAAGAAGAAGTTGGTTGCAAGAAACCTTATACTGAGGGCCTCGGAAACCAGAAGCTCTTGAAGATAGCAAAAAGATAGTTGAAACTTTTAAAAACCATTATAGATACCGTAAATAAAGAAATATTTATAAATTTTTTAGCACCTTAATAGTATTAGAAAAGGAGGGTGTAAATTATGAGATATTATCTGCCAACAAAAATAATTCTAGGAAGATTGGAAAATGAAATTGGAGAAGAAGTAAAGAGATTTCGTCCTCGAAGAATTTTACTGATTACTGATGGGCAGGCGATGAGAAAAACTGGAGTAATTGATAAATTACTGAGACTGTTAAAAGGGTACCAGGTTTTAATTTTTGAAGAAATTAAACCAAGCCCGGATTTTGAAACGGTGGCTAAGGCAAAAATAGACAGTGATTTAATTATTGGCTTGGGTGGGGGAAGCGTCTTAGACGTGGCTAAAGCGGTAGCTACCGAATTAAAGCTACCCTATATTGCTGTTCCCACTACTGCTGGTACCGGAAGCGAGGTTACTCCTTTCGCTGCTTTATATGACTGGAAAAAGAAAAAAAAGCTATCTTTAGATGTAAACTTTCCTAATGTTGCGATAGTGGATTATCGCCTTACCTTAACTCTTCCACCAGAACTTGTTGCCTCGACAGGCATAGATGTCCTATCCCAAGCTATTGAGTCGTACTGGTCTATTTATTCTAATCCCTTAAGTGATGTGCACGCCAAAAGAGCCATAGAATTGGTCAGAGATAATTTAAGGGATTCTTGGAGTGGAATAGAAAGGGCAAGAGAAGCAATGTCTTTGGCGGCCCTAGAATCAGGATTAGCTTTTAGCCAGACAAAAACCACTGCTTGTCATTCTGTTTCTTATCCTTTAACTATTCACTATGGTATTCCCCATGGTTTGGCTTGTGGATTGACCCTACCTCACTTTCTAGAATATAACTACCACGTTTCGGGGGAAGATTGCCTAGATAAAAGAGGCGTTGACTTTGTTAAAAAGAGAATTGAAGAAGTTGCTAGTTTTCTTGGAACAGAGAGCGTGGAGGCGGGGAAAGAAACCATACGCAATCTGATGAGAAATATTAACTTACCTACCCAGATAGATTTTGATGTGGAAATGGTGGTAAAGGACGCTTTTGCGCCAGAGAGAGTGGCTAATAATCCTCGGAGGGTTACCGAGGCAAACCTTAGGAAGATTCTTGAGATAATTCAGAAATAATTAGGGGTTTTATGACCCCTTTATTAATTGAGACTTGTGTTCAATAGTAAAAAAGACAGAATATTAATTGAGAATATTCATATAATAAAAGAGCTTTTTGATGCTCACGGCGTTAGGTTTTGGTTGGACTGGGGAACTTTGCTGGGAGCTGTGCGAGAGGGGAAAATAATTGAATGGGATGATGATGTAGATATAGGGGTATTTGCCAATGATTTTGAGAAAATTTATTCAATCTTTCAGAAAATTGAACAAAAAGACTTTTATTTGGCTGCTCCCCCACTCGGGAAACCAACGCCTTCTTATCTGTCTTTTCGTAGGGGGGGTATGGCTTGGATATACATATTTATTCCGAATTAGACAAAGAGTTGTTAGTGGAAATTCTTTATGCCTATAATGAAGGTCAGGGTGCACGCATTTTGTATTTTCTTTGGCAAGTTTTGTTATATGGCGATAAAGCCGGTATGCCGCTTAATAAATTCAAGTTTTTCATCGCTTTTTTAATTAAGCATTCGGTCTCTTTATTGCCAGGTCATTTAAAAAAAATACTTAGTCAACGCATAGAACAGATTTTATCGGAAACTTGTTACTACCCAATAGGAAGAGCAGTAGTTCCAAAATTTTATTTTGATAAATTTAGATATATTAAAATTTATGATATGGACTTTTTGATACCTTTTAATGCCGAAGCATATTTAGCATATAAGTATGGCAAGGACTGGAAAAAACCCAACAGAAAATGGAACTGGAAAGAGAAAGCCTTATTTAATAAATGTAACTAGATTAGGAATATAATGACTAAGTTAAATGCAGCAGTTATTGGAGTAGGGAACATGGGGAGATATCATGCCCGGACATATTCTAATCTCAAAAGCGTCAATTTAATAGCGGTTTCAGATATTGACGGGAAAGTCGGTAAGAAAGTAGCCAAAGATTTCAATTGCAAGTATTACGAAGACTACAAGGAAATGCTGGGCAGAGAAAATATAAACGCTGTTTCTGTGACCGTTCCAACCAAATCACATAAAAAAGTAGCTTTAGACGTAATAAGAGCGAGGAAGCATTTGTTAATTGAAAAACCAATAGCCGCCAGCGCCAAAGAAGCAAAAGAAATTATTAAAGATGCGAAAAGAGCTCAAGTAAAATTAGCAGTTGGGCACATTGAACGCTTTAATCCAGCGGTTCAAGAACTAAAAAAACTTTTTAAAAGGCAAGAATTAGGGGAAATTATTTCCATTATTGTTAGGAGAATAGGAATGTTTCCTCCTCAGATTAAAGATGCTAATGTGATAATTGATCTTGCTGTTCACGACATTGATATATTGAGCTATTTATTAAACCAGCAACCTACCGAGGTTTTTGTCAAAGGCAGAAAAACCTTAACAAATCAGCGAGAAGATTCGGCCGAAATATTTTTATCTTATAATGGAATAAGCGGATTTATTCAGGTAAACTGGATTACTCCTGTAAAAATTAGGATATTATCAGTAAACGGTTCTAAGGGTTATGCCGAGTTAAATTATATTACCCAGAAATTAGAACTTTACGAGAGTAAATATAAAAAAACAGTTGATAATTTTGGAGAATTTGTAGTTAAATTTGGTGAGCCAGTTAAAAAAGAAATAAAAATTAATAAAAAAGAACCTCTTGTTTGCGAACTAGATTCTTTTATAAAATGCATAAAAGAAAATAAAAAACCAGAAGTAACTGGCGAAGACGGGTTAAAAGCATTAATGATAGCCGAAAAAGCCATAGAGAGTTTAAAGCATAACAAAATAATAAAATTATGAAAAACAAGTACTGGAGCCATAAAACAGTAGAAATTGGCAAGAAAGCTAAAATAGGAAAAGGAACAAAAATTTGGCATTGCTCTCAAGTTTTAGATAAAGCAAATATTGGTAAAAATTGTACCATTGGTCATAATTGTTTAATTGGCAAGAAAGTTCGTATTGGAAACAATGTGAAGATTCAATCCAATACAGATATCTGGCAAAAAGTAACCCTAAAAGATTATGTATTTGTTGGCCCATCAGCCGTGTTTACAAACGATTTAAAGCCTCGTTCGAAATATCCTACCCCAGAAAACAAATGGCTTTCAACTTTGGTTAAAGAAGGAGCGACAATTGGAGCTAATGCTACTATTGTCTGCGGAAGTGTAATTGGTAAATGGTCAATGATAGGAGCCGGTGCAGTGGTTGCTGATGATGTGCCGGATTATGCCATAGTTATTGGGATACCAGCAAAAATTATTGGTTGGATATGTGAATGCGGCAATAAATTAAATTTTAAAAAAGAAAAAACTACTTGTTTAAAATGTAAAAGAAAATATATTCAAAAAGGAAAAAGAATTAGAAAAATATAATATTTTGAAATTTGAAACAAATATGATTCCTATTTCAAAACCTATTTTAGAGAAAGAGGAAAAGAATGCAGTTTTGAAAGTTTTGAATTCTGGCTTTTTAACTCAAGGTAAAAAAGTTGAAGCATTTGAGAGAAAGTTCGCAAAGTATATTGGAACAAAATATGCGATAGCCACTTCTTCCGGGACTACTGCTTTACACCTTGCTTTATCATCT
>CAYVNL010000042.1:0-2716 GCA_964452925.1 uncultured Candidatus Saccharibacteria bacterium | reverse complement strand
ATCTTCCAATGATAGTTTTCTTGATGTCTTAAAGTCTTTAAGAATATCCTCAATATTCTTATAATCATCTAGTTTTAAACCTATTTGCCGACCATATTTATCTAAAACTATCTGGTCTATTTCACTTCTAATAACAGGGTCAAAGTCTTTAATATAATCAGTTCCCTTGCCTGTTCTCGTTTTGGCTGTACTTAACTCAATATCTTTACCATATATCCAGCCTAAACCAGGAATTTTTACTTTTTCGCCTAGAGCTTCTTGCCACATTCTAGGAGCATAATCAGGTTGTAGTCCTATCTTACTTTCTCTAAAAAGCCTTGTTTCTTTATTCCAATCTTCCATAACCTCTTTAAACCTTATTTCATTTTTGTTAGTAAGGTTTTCAGTTGCTGTTTCCCTTATTTCATAAGCTCTTTTTGAACTAATGTCTAGTTTTTTTCTTAATTGGACTAAATTATCAGCTATCTTATTTAGTTTTTGTTTTGCTTTACTAGCTTCTGTTTCTGCCTTTACTCCACTAACTGTCTTTTGTGGGGCAAACTCTTTGTGAATATCTTTAAGTCTTGAACTTGTTTCTGTTTCTGAACTTATCTTGGGTTCAACCTTTTTTGCAGCAATTAAATCATCTGCTCGTTTTATTTCATCATCATATTTTCTAGCTTTAAAAACTGGTTCTTGGGGTTGTGCTAACGACTTATCAAATATAATCATTCCATCTGATAGATGAAACTTTTGTCCTGACTTTTGTAGTCCCTCTTCTACTGTTAAGATGCCTTTAAATCCATTATCTTTTGCGTATTTTATAATTTTATTTTTATTTCCTGCTGTTAATGCCGCCAAATTATTTCTAGAACCTCCCAACTCAAAAAGCTCTTTATAAGGAATTCCTAACTCTGTAAATATTTTTTTTGCTGTTTCAAAATCTCTCAAATTCAAAAAATCAGTAGTATTTACATTATATTTTTTAACATTTTCCCCATAAGTTTTAGCAACATTTTTATCGGTTGCTAACCAATTTACTCCATCATTTAATTCTCCAGTTGAAGAAGCTCTAAATGCTTGTTCGGTAGTTATTCTAGGTTCTCTAGCTTTAAAAACTGGTTCTTGAGGTTGTTGTTTTGCAAATATTTCTTCTACAGGTCTTTTAGGCAATAATGTTTCAAAAGGGGTTTTAACTCCCATATCTTTATGAAGTCTTTTAGCTCCCTCAATATCTCCAGAGGCAATTGCTTCTTTAATTAAGCTTAAATCTTCTGTGGGTTGTACTGGTGTTTTTGAGGTTTCTGATTGTTTTATAACAGCGTCAAACCAGTCATTCCATTCTGCTTTATAATTCGGTTTATTTTGTAATTCTTCTCTTACTAGCTTCCAAAAATTAGATATTCCGTCTCTTTTATTGGCGTTCATTCCAGAGTCAATAAAAATCTCTTTAAACTTTTTTTCTCCCAAAGTATCTAAAAAATAATCCAGAGATTTTGTTTGTTCTAAATCAAAAGTACTTTTTCCCTGTCTTGCGAAAGCATTTACAAGCTGTTGTTTAAAAGGAGAGCCTTCAACCTTAATTGTTTCAGGCTCTTTAACTTTAAACTCATCTTGTGGTTTTATTGTTGAGCCAATCTCACCACTTTCTGCTCTTTTTTTAAGTATTTCCTCAAGATTTATAAATCCGCTTTTATCCTGCCATCTTTTAATAATCTTTTCACTTCCATCAGGATTTTTAATCTTAATATCTTCATTCATAAACTTAACTGCATTTCCTAATTGTTCTTCAACCTTTTTTATAGGAATACCTGCTTTTTTTGCATAAGAGTCATAAGTTGCTTTTATTGCTTTTTTATCAAGTTTAATTTCATTGTTATCTCCGACTTTAAAAATTTTACCAGGTTCATACTTAATCATTGGTGAAGTTACTGCACCGATTAGAAAACTTGATATGTTTTCATCTACTCCAGGTATTCTTCCTTCTGCCATAGCAGAATAAAGATTATCTTCTGCTACATTTAAAACTCCGTGTGCAGTTCCCCTTGATAAAAGTCTTGGTATAAGTGATTTTCCAGCACCAGAGGCTTGTACTATTGGGTCAATAAATGGAGCTGTAAGTTTATTTAATCCTGCATATTTTGGCGACTCGGCAGCACCTCTTGAAAATGCTTCTAAAGGGTCTTGACCTTGAAACTTAGCAATACCTGCATTTAAAAGTCCACCTAATCCCATAGTTCCTGCTAAAGCTGGCACTCCAGATGTTAAACCAATTCCACTTAAAGCAAGTCTTATTGACTTTGAAACATCACCTTTTTGAGGCTCAAGGATTTTATCAATATCTACACTAGGAGCAAGTTTTTTAGTACCATATTTTATTATTGGTGTTGCTGGATGTGATTGAGCCATAACTCTTAATCCTGCTGGAACATCCGTTTTAATCTGCTCTTTTGCTGACTCATAAAAAGGAACTGCTGTTCTATTAAAAAGATTTTCTGTAAGTCTTGTTTTAAGCTGTTGAGATTGATAAAGACTGCTCATCAATTTATTTGCTGTTGGCTTTGCTTTATCAAAAAGGTTTTGAACCAAATCATACTTTGGTTTTTGTGCTTGGTAACTTGTCTGCTGTACTTTTTGTGCAAGCTGTTTTGCAAGATAAGGAATTGACTCTTTTGTAATCCCTGATTTATCAGCAAGCATTGTGCCGATTGTATTTATGCTCTTTCCAACATTGTCT
>CAYVNL010000041.1:0-4704 GCA_964452925.1 uncultured Candidatus Saccharibacteria bacterium | reverse complement strand
GCAGCTGAAACAGGTCACTTAGTTATAGCTACTTTGCATACTAATTCGGCCTCTCAAACTATTCATAGAATTGTTGATAGTTTCCCAGGAGTTCAACAGGGGCAAATAAGATCTCAACTTTCTGGATCTTTATTGGGAGTGGTTTCTCAAAGATTAATTCCTAGAATTAAGGGGGGTATGATTCCTTCTTGCGAAATTATGGTGAATACGCCCGCTGTGGCTAATTTGATTAGAGAAGGAAAGATTCACGAATTGCCAATGATTATTGAAACTTCAGCTGAGGTGGGAATGATTTCTTTAAACAGATATTTAGCCAATTTAGTTAGAGCTAGAGAGGTTTCTTTGGACGCTGCCCAAAACTATTCGTTGAATCCAGCAGAGTTGCGCAACCTAGTAAGAAGATAAATTAGTTACGAAATAGGAGTAATTCGTATATAACTTATGAAGTTTAATTATCAAGCCAGATCAAAAGAGGGAAAAATTCAAACAGGAGTAGTGGAGGCTTCTAGCAGAGAAGCAGCTTTTGGCGTGTTAAAAAATCATGGCCTTTATGTTACAGCCATAGAATCTGTGGCTAGCGTGCCTTTTTACGCGAAGCAGATGACATTTCTTTCAAAAGCTAACAAAAAAGATGTGGTGGCGTTTTCTCGTCAGCTTTCTATTATGTTAAAATCAAATGTTCCAATTGTTGAAAGTTTTAGAGCTATAGGAGAACAATCTAAAAAAGCTGATCTTAAAGAAAAGATTTTAAAGTTAGCTGAAGACATTGAAGGGGGAAATAGTCTTTCTCAAGCTCTATCAATCTTTCCAAAACTTTTTTCTCCTTTTTATGTGAATATGGTAAAAGCGGGAGAAGCTTCTGGTAGGCTTTCGGAAGCATTTTCTTATTTAGCAGATTATTTAGAAAAACAAGCAGAGTTTTCGGCCAAAATAAAAGGAGCAATGATATACCCAATATTTATTTTGGTAGTTGCAATAGGAGTTATAGGATTAATTATGGGCTATATAATTCCTTCTTTGTCAGAAGTTCTGGAGAGTTCTGGAACGGAACTTCCTATGCTTACCAAAATTGTAATTGCTGGCTCTGAAATTGTTCAAACCAAGTGGTGGCTAATTCTTTTGCTTATTGGAGGTTTAATCGGTGGATTTATTTATTTCAAAAAAACACCAAAGGGCTCTGAATTTATTGATAAAACTTTGTTGAAAATTCCAGGAATAAAAGAGTTTTTGAAAAAGTTTTATTTGGCAAGAATAGCTCTAAACTTAACCACTTTAATTTCTGGTGGTTTGCCTATTGCTCAAGCTTTGCAGATTACTGGGGACGTGGTAGATTCTTATAGCTACAAAGAGATTCTTTATGAAACTAAAGATGGCGTAAAAAGAGGCGAATCAATAAGCTATATTTTTAACCGTTATCCGGAATTAATTTCACCCTTGTTTTACCAAATGGTTTCGGTTGGAGAAAAAACCGGTACCTTAGATTCTTCTTTGCAGAATATAGTTGGTTTTTATGAAAAAGATGTAGATAGGGCGTTGGATTCTTTTATTCGTCTTTTGGAGCCAATATTTATTGTTTTTTTAGGTGGTCTGGTAGCTGGCCTAATGGGGGCAGTTCTTTTGCCGATATATTCTGGAGGAATGATGGGAGGATAGTTTTCCACATACCATAGTTTCTCTGCTGTGCTACAATAAGTTAAAGTTTATTAAGAATTAAAAAGGTCGGAGTATTTCTATTTTAACAAAAAAATGTTATGAAAAAACGAGGTTTTACATTAATTGAATTGTTGGTTGTTATTGCAATTATTGGTATTCTAGCTTCTATTGTTTTGGTGTCTTTGGGTTCAGCAAGGGACAAGGCAAAAGATGTTGCTATTAAATCAACTTTAGCTGGTTTTAGATCTTCTGCAGAATTGTATGCTGATGACGCTGGATATACCTATACTGGCCTATGTGCTGATTCTACTTATGGTTGGGCTCAATTTACCCAGGGTTCTGGCGGAGATTTTCAAGGCCAGACAGGCGTGTGCAATGATAGTGCTAGTGCCTGGGCCGCTTGTGTTCAGTTAATTGGGACAAGTGCAGATTATTACTGTGTTGATTCTCAAGGGAATTCTGTTCAAGTAACAGAAGCAGAAGAAACATGTTCTAATTTCACTGGTACAGTTTGTCCATAATTAGTTAAACTTTCTGTTCGAAAAAAGAGCCCTATTGCAATTGGGCTCTTTTGGTTTGTTGAAAATAGTTTTCCACAGAGTATAGCTTGTCCGCTGTGCTACAATTAACTAATATTTACTGACAGTCAAGACAGTAATTTTTTATGAATGTTTTTTGTTGGGGAAAGAGTGAGAAAAAAACAAAGTGCCTTTTGTTAATTCTGGTGCTGGTTTTGGTGAGGGGTTTACCCTCCCACTTTTTATGAATAATTAAAATAGACAAAGATTTCATAGATAAAATTGTGAAAAATTTAAAACCTGAAAAAAGCAAGTCTAAAGTGGGAGGGTTTACAATGATAGAGGTTTTGGTGGTAATTCTTATTGTTGGAATTTTGATTTCGGTTATTTTGGTTGGCATGGGAAACTCCAAAGATTCTGCTCGAGACGCAGCTGTTAAAAGTGGGTTAAGAGAAGTAAGAAACGCTGCAGAGCTTTATAACGATGTAAATGGAACATATGAAGGTGTTTGTGATGACCTAGACACAACTCTTTCAGATAATGGCAACTTTGGCAGAATAAAGGCCTATGTTATGGAAAATAATGGAGCAGGAGGAGTTGTTGGTTGTAAAGATGCTGTTAAAGAATATGCTGCTATATCTTCTTTAAATTTGGGGGGGTGTTGGTGTGTGGACTATCAAGGAGCAGCTAGAGAAATAGATCCTGGAGCTGGAAATACTTGCGCTGATATCTTAACGGGGACAACTTGCCCAAATTAGAGATTACGATTAATTATACTAAAAAATGTTATTTAGCTTAAGCATATTTATTTTTCTTTTGGGGCTTCTTATTGGAAGCTTTTTAAATTGCGTAATTTATAGATTAGAAATGCGGGAAAAAGGAGAAGTCACCTGCTTTATTAATGGTAGGCCCCAAAGGAAAGCCCTTGGCTTCCTATGGGGTAAATCGTTTTGTCCTAACTGTAAATATGTCCTAGCTTGGTATGACCTAGTTCCTCTTTTAAGCTATTTGTCTTTGAAGGGGAAATGTCGTTATTGCGGTAAAAAAATATCTATTCAATACCCTTTAGTAGAAATAACAACTGCGTTGCTATTTCTATTAATTTTTTGGATTTTTAATTTTGGAACACTTTTATATTTGATCTATCTTTTGGTAATTAGCTCTTTTTTAATAATAATTTTTGTTTTTGATCTAAAGCACTATATTATTCCTGATTTTGCAACATATTCTGCAATATTTATAGTTCTGGCATTTAAAATTTTGGAATTTATCCAAAATTTAGATGTCTCAAATTATATCTTTGCCGGCTTGGGCGCTACCCTATTCTTTTTTTTAATATACGCTATTTCTCGGGGTAAATGGATGGGTTTTGGCGATGTTAAATTAGCATTGTTTATGGGGCTTTTTTTAGGATATCCAGCCATATTAATCGCGCTGTTTTTTTCTTTTTTTATTGGTGCTATAATAGGAATAATATTAATGATGTTGAAAAAAAAGGGGCTCAGGTCGGAGGTTCCCTTTGGGCCATTTTTGGTTTTAGGAACATACATTGGTCTTTTTTGGGGTCAAAAAATATTTAATTGGTATTTGAGTTTATTTAATTTATGAAAAAAGGGTTCACATTTGTTGAATTAATGGTAGTGATAGCGATTATTTCTATTTTGGCTTTGATTAGCTTCCCTGAATATCAAAAAGCCAAAAGACAGCATGCTATGGAAAGAAGTGCGGTTATTTTGGCTCAAGATCTTAGAAAAGTTCAAGAAATGGCAATGTCGTCTGCAGAAGTTAACGGATCGGTTCCCGCTGGTGGATATGGTTTGTATGTTGAAAACACTATCAATCCTGGCCAATATATATTATTTGCAGATTTTGACAATGACAAAACATATGATTCAGGAGAAGAGTTTGAAGTAATTAATTTGGAGGGAGAGTCTAAAGTTTATCAAATAAATACTAGCGGTTGGCCCAATTGTGGAACTAGTACATGTACGGGCTTGGCGGTTATATTTTCTCCGCCCAATCCTTCGGTTGCTTTTCGTCTTAGGCACAATGGTGTTTGGATAACAATAGCAGATTCAGAAGTAGAAATAATTTTGAAAGAATCAGGTCTGGAGAGAAAAATTAGAGTTAATAAAGCAGGTTTAATAGATGTTGAATAAAATGTTTAAGAAAAATAGTGGATTCACCCTCCCACTTTTTCTAAATAATTAAAATAGATAAAGATTTCATGGATAAAATTGTGAAAAATTTAAAACCTGAAAAAAGCAAATCTAAAGTGGGAGGGTTCACGATGGTAGAGGTCTTGCTGGCTATTTTGATTTTGTCTATTGGCGTAGTAGGAAGCTATATCGTTCTTCAAAATATTTTTGCTCAAACATTTATTAGCTCAAATAAATTAACGGCAGCGTATTTGGCGAAAGAAGGATTTGAAATTGTTAGAAATATTAGAGATGAAAACTGGCTGGATGGCCGTAGTTTTGATGAGGGCTTAGTGTGGGATCCACCTTTTTTTGCTTGCGATTCTGCCGACCAC
>CAYVNL010000040.1:0-4451 GCA_964452925.1 uncultured Candidatus Saccharibacteria bacterium | reverse complement strand
TATTGTTTAAAATCTTTTATTAAAAAGATAAATGAAGACAATATAAGAATATATCCCAGATATTCTGCACAAAAAACTATAAAAGTATCAAGAATTTCTGATTTAAGTGTAATAGAATTTAGTGCACTAAAAAAAGAAATATCAGTCATTTTTTTTAATTAAATTATTTATTAAGGATGCTGTTGTAATTGGACCAACACCACCAGGAACCATAGACACAATTGATGCAATCCCAACAACACTACTATCAACGTCACCAACTAAAATCTTTTTTTCTACACTAGAACCGGCATCTATAATGATTGACCCCTTTTTAATCATGTTACTCTTCAATAGTCTGGTTTTTCCGGTTCCAGAAATAATAATATCTGCATTTTTAGTAAAATATTTTATATCTTTTGTTAGTTTATTTAAAACCGAAACAGTTGATCCTTGAGATATAAACCATAAAGCTAGGGGTTTACCAACCAACCTCCCCGATCCAATTATTACAACATTTTTGTTGTTTAGTTTTATTTTTTCTCTTTTAATTATCTGTGAAACTGACTCAACGACTGGAGGAAGAACTGAAAAATCACCACTATAAAATTTACCAAGAGATCTTTCAGATAAAATATCTATATCTTTTTTTTCTGGTATAGAATTCATTATTTTTTGGACGTTCATTTTTTTAGGTAATGGTAATTGAACTATTATACCAGAATAATTTTTACTTATTAAAGATATCTTTTTAATAAGATCCCCTTCTTTAATGTTTTCTGAAAAAACAGAAAGACTAAAACCTATTCCAGCTTTAACGCAATATTTCTTTTTCTGAGAGATATAAGAAAGAGATACTGGATTATTTCCAACTAAAATAACCTTTAATTTTATATCTTTGGTTCTTTTTTTATCTATCCCTTTAATAATACTTTCTGCTATTTTTTTTCCATCTATTATTTTTGTCATTTTATGGTATTGGAAAATATTTACATAAATCTTTAACTTTCGCTTTTATTTTTAAACAAGTTTTTTTGTCTTTATTGTCTATAACTTCTGAAATCCACGATGCAATTAATTTCATTTCTTTTTCTTTCATTCCCCTCGTTGTAATCGCTGGTGTGCCAAGCCTAATACCAGAAGGACTAAAAGGAGGTGCTGGATCAAAAGGAATTGTATTTTTGTTTACCGTAATTCCAGATTTTTCTAATAGGTCTTCTGCTTGCTGGCCAGATGTTTTTTTATTTCTAAGATCAACTACCATTAAGTGATTATCGGTACCACTTGTTACTAAGTTAAAATTATTATTAATGAGCTCTAATGAAAGTGCTTTTGCATTTTTTACAACCTGACACCCATACTCTTTATATTCTTTTGTTGATGCTTCTCTTAACGCAACAGCTATTCCTGCAATCTGATTTTCATGAGGGCCACCCTGTAATCCTGGAAAAACTGACCTATCTATTTTAGATGGAAGATTTTTATCTTTTTCAATACCACTCTTTGTAACCATTACTATTCCACCCCTAGGACCTCTAAGTGTTTTATGAGTTGTAGTTGTGACAATATCAACATATGGAACTGGACTTGGATGTGACCCAGAAACAACTAACCCTGATATGTGAGCAATGTCAGCAGCTAAGTAAGCATTAACAGAGTCAGCTATTTTTTTAAATTTAGCCCAATCAATAATCCTTGGATAAGCAGTTGTTCCTGCCCATATTAATTTAGGTTTTTCTTTTTTAACTTTAAATTCTAAGTCTTTATAATCTATCTTATGATCTTTTAAGCTAACCCCATAAGGACAAGACTTATAATATTTACCTGAAAAATTAACTTTAAAACCGTGAGTTAGATGACCGCCGACAGAAAGATCCATTCCCATAACCTTTTCTCCTGGTTTTAAAACTGCAAAATATACTGCATGATTGGCTGGTGATCCAGAATATGGCTGAACGTTAGCATAAGGAACATCAAAAAGCTTTTTTGCTCTTTCCTGACAAATAGTTTCTACACGATCAACTATCTCACAACCACCATAATATCTTTTACCTGGATAACCTTCTGCATATTTATCATTTAAGATAGAGCTTAATACTTCTAGAACATCTTTTGATGCGTGATTCTCGGAAGGAATCATTTCTAATCCCTCGCTTCTTCTTTTCCTTTCAAGGTTTATTAGTTTGATTATTTCTTTATCTTTGTTTTTGCTCATATATTTTTTTTGCTAACTTCAAGGAACCAAAAACTGGCTCATCTTCTGGTCTAATAATATTTGCCAGAGGAACTTCTTTTTTTATGTTTCTTTTAAATTCATTTAAGAGAAAATTTGACTTAAACATTCCACCTATTAAAACTAATGGAAATTTCTTTTTAAAATAAATTTTTTTTGAAACAACTTTAACAGACAAGACTAGCTCCCGACTAGCTTCTTTTAATATATTTAAAGAAGTTTTATCTTTCAATTCCGATGAAAGATCAACCGCTATTGAAAGTTTAGGTATTAAGGTAAACGGATCTTCATATACTATCTTATTTAATTCTTCAATATTATTAAATCCTAAAATTTTAAAGGCTTTATTCGTGATTAATGTTTTATCACCCCTTCCATCAAGATCTTTAAGAATTGATTGATAGGCTTTAATTCCCGTCCAAAAAGAAGAACCTTCGTCGCCAAAATAACCCCAACCACTAACCTTATATTCCTTTCCTTTATTCCAACCCCTAACTAAAGAACCGGTTCCAGATATAGCAACTATTCCGTCTTCTTGATCAGTTCCAGAAAGAAAGGCTGTTAATTGATCTCCCCCAATAACTAAATTTTTTTCTTTAAGATTTGAGAATATTTTAAATTTTAATATCTCTTTTTTAATTTCTGGAATCTTTTCCTTGTATTCTTCTTCAACTGATGCTAGCCCCGCGAAAACAAAGTCAACTTTATTGTTTTTTAATGCTTGTTTTGCTGATTCTGATATATTTTCTGCTGATTTTTTAATCCCTTGGTTTCTTGGACTTGATGGACCAGAAACAGCTCTACCAAATATACCTTTTTCTTGACTATAAGCTATTGCTTCGGTTTTAGTACCACCACCATCAATTGCTAATATTATTTTGTTCATTTTTTTTAACAATTTCTTCAAATCTACAAAAATATTTTGTTCTTCTTTCGATATTATTTTTAACCAAAGAATGTGGACCTATTATGCTATTATCGCCAATTGTTATCCCTGGCATAAGTGAACAGTTAATTCCTGTACTACAATTATCACCCATAACGATTCCAAGCTTTCTTCTTTTTGTATCTATTTTACTATTATTAAAAATGACTTTAATGTTCTCTTTTTTAAAACCAAGGTTAGCTATCATCGTACCTCCGCCTATATTACAATTACTACCTATTATAGAGTCGCCAACGTAACTTAGGTGCGGTATGTTTGTATTGTCTTTTATAACTGAATTTTTGATCTCAACACCTGGCCCTATTAAACAATTATTGCCCACCACAGAATTAGGTCTTAGATAAGCGTTTGGTCCAACTACGGAACCACTACCAACATAAGCCGGTCCTTCAATTCTAGTTCCAGATTTTATTACAGCCCCTTTTTCAATAATTACATTTTTTAAAATAAAAGCATTATTTATTCTTCCTTTAATCTTTCTCTTTATATTTTTCATCAAAACTTCGTTAGCTTTTAATATATCCCAAGGATAAGATAGTGGCATCCATTTTTCCGATTTATAAAAATAAAGTTTTTCTTTTTTTATTAAACATTTAATAAAATCTGTAAATTCATATTCGCCCCTTGGTGATTTTTCTATTTTATTTCTAAAAATTGATTTATTTAGAAAATAAAGTCCTGTATTAATTAAAGGTTCATCTGAAAAGTTTTCTGTTTTTTCTGTTAAACTTTCGACAAAATCATCACAACATTCAACTATTCCAAAATTAAGTGGATTATCATGAAGTCCAAGCATTATAGATGGAAATTTTTTAAGAGAATTTATAATGTCTTTCTTAAAATAAAGATCATCACCGTTTAAAAGAATAAACCTATCATCAATTAAACCACTTGCCTTTATTGCAGCATCGGCGGTTCCTTCTTGTGGCTCTTGAATTATATAGCTTATCTTTATTTTTTTATATCTGTCTCCAAGAAAAGATTTTATCATTTCTGCCTTATAGCCAATAACTATTATTGCCTCTCCAATAATTCCCTGAAGTTGTTCAAGGTTATGTTCTATAATCGTCTTATCTATTATCTTAAGCAGAGGTTTCGGACAATTAACTGTTAATGGATACATTCTTGTTCCCTTGCCTCCAGCTAAAATTACTGCTTTTAACATAATTTTAATATTGTTTTAATTAGTTTTTTTGAACTATGAACTATATCACCAGAGCTTGTTACAATATCCTCTCCAATAAATTTAGGATTCGATGATTTATTAAAAACAACTGGGGATATTAGTTCTGG
>CAYVNL010000039.1:0-1915 GCA_964452925.1 uncultured Candidatus Saccharibacteria bacterium | reverse complement strand
TAAAGATGGCTGTTTAATTTCTGTTTGTTGGGGCTTTTCTTTGAAGGGCGGCGGGAGCTTGACTCCTTGATAGCGGTAATTGGTTATTCTTAATCTGCGGTTGTCGGGCCTTACGATAGTTTTATGTATTGCTTCTATTAATTTATTGCTACCGGTCAGTTCCCTTAACCTGCGCCTTCCGTTTTCGGCTGAAAAACCTTTGAAGCGGGCAAAGTCCTCAATCTCAACGCCCGAAACTTCCTGCGGGTATTTGTTTTTGACGTATTTAAGGATTTGGGATTTTAGGGAGTCCATTGTTCGTATTTTTTATAACAAGTCCAATGCTCCATTTTGTCTTGTTCGCTTGTAAGTAAAAATAGTTCTATCTGGTCATCTTGGTTTTGCCAGTCGCCGGTGAAGTTATATTTTTCAGACAGATAATCAAATGTTTCGGGCTTGAATTGAAGTATGCCATACTCGCCTGCTTTTCCCCAAATGCCCTCGTGGCGGTTGGAGCTTTCGCAGTTGATTACCCAGTTAAGCATTAGGTTGGTGTCAATTAACTCAGCCAGCCCGCCGTGAAGACTCTCTTCCTCCCAGGGAGCTTTGTCCTCGTTAATAAGAGTATCACGGTGGGGCTCGCCAAGATTTTGCTCCATTGCTTCGCCAACTGCCTTAACCTCGTATATTATTTGAGGAACTGTCCAGCAAGGAATGGCGGAGAGGAGTCCTAACCCAATAATTGATATGATAAAAGTTTTGTTAGTCATTTTATACCCCCCAACAGACATAAGCTATTGTGGTTATTAAGATTAAGGATAGGATTGTGATTAGGGTCTTCATAGTTTTATTCTTTCTTTTTTAGTTGGTTATCTTTTTTTAATTTCACGACCATTTTCGCCAAACTCAAAGCCATTTAAAAGCATTTCTATATATGCCAACATTACAAGAGCCTGGCCTCGTTCTTTACATTTGCCCTTGGGGAATTGGCTGTCAAGAATATCGACCATAGTTGACCAGTATTTAGAACGCTTGATTTCTTTTGTTTTCATATTTTTATCCTTTCTTTTTTAAAATGGAATTTCTTTGATGATCTTCTTCTGTTCTTCGGTAAAGATTTCTTCGGGTTCTTGGGGTAATTTTTTAAACCGCTCATAACTTTTTCCGACTTCTTCCATTTCTTCTGTTAAGCCAAGTTTTAATAACGCTTTTTGGAGGTATAAATATGTTCTTTTTACTTCTAAAAGCAAATCTTCATTGGATATTTCATCTCCGTCTATTTTTATTTTATTCGGTGTAATCATTTTTTGTTTCCTCTGTAAATTTATTGTCGTAATATACAAGATTTATCCAGCCAGTTTTCCCATTCCATCTGTTTTTTGCCAGATAAAGCATTGCCTTGTTGTCATAATTTCTTTTATTTTCTGTTAATTTTCGGTCTATGAAAATAACGAAATCAGATTCACAAGCAACCATTCCTGAATCTCTTAAACTGGTTAAATCCGGCATTTCATCTTGACTGAATTTCGTTTTTTTAGTATGGGCTATTAAGAAAATAACCAATTCGTATTCTATAGCGATTCGTTTAAGCTCTCTCATTATTCCGCCGATAAATAATGAGGTATTTCCGGACATCATTTTCATATCAAGCAAGAAATGGAGGTGGTCTATCATCACAATCTTGGTTTTATATTTGGCAATAGCTTCAATAATTCTCTCTTCCAGCCAATCCATTTTTGAACCCTTATGCTGTCTCGGTAAGTAAGCAAGCTCCGGCATATCGCTTTCAAACTTTCTTAAAAACTCTTTTGGCGGGACTTCATAGGTAAAAAACAGAGTCGACAGTATTTTTTTTGAAAATTCTTTTGTAAAGGTTTGTAAAAGAGAAGTTTTGCCAGAACCGGTCGTGCCGGAAACTATCACAACATTACCCCCT
>CAYVNL010000038.1:0-2573 GCA_964452925.1 uncultured Candidatus Saccharibacteria bacterium | reverse complement strand
TAATAAGCTTATTTGTTTATAAATCTATATAAAGTATTTTTTAATTTTCATGCTATAGCTAATTAGAAACGCTATGGTTTTTTTATTTTTTTTAAATCTAATTTTCTAATTTTTATTCTTAATAGAGACCAAAAAAAGCTATGATTATTTAAAAAATTTAGTTATTTTCTTTTGGTATATTGACATCTTTCAGTTCGGCTGTATAATATATTTATAGAGGAGGTGTTCTAAATGAATGCTGAGCTAAAGAAGCTCATTGAAAAAGTAGTGATTCCAAAGTATTATTTTTTTCAAAATCATACTTTAGGTCATTCAAAGATTCATCGTTATATCGGCAAAACAGTATCACAGATGCTATTCTTGCCAGGAGGTTTCAATCATTTACAGCGCTGCATTCGTTATTGCTTAGAAAATTCAAAATATTTTATTTTTGAAAAATTCAATAGCTTTCAACAAGACTTGATTTGGCTCTTTAAAGCTATTGAAAAAATTGAACCAATTCAATCTTGCAGATACTGTAAGACTGAAAAGGTAAAATTTTTTTCAGTAAGAAAAAGTTATTCTGGTGCTGTAACCTTTGGTCCAGAATACACATATTGCAAAAATTGCTGGAAAGAATTTTCTGATCCAGAAGAAATTAAAGTTTATAAAATTTCATTCGAATTATTTTCTTCTGGAAAAGGAAAGAAGTTTGAAAAAGATTTTTTAAGGCTACTTAAATGGGCTTATGGCCTAGATAAGGTAACTAAGAAAAATACTTTTGAAATCTTTGAAGCTATTCAAATTGAATAGCTTCTTTATTTACAAATATTAATAACCTGGTATAATAATAGTATATTGTTAGATAAAGGAGGAAGTACCTTGAAAAATTGTCTTCTAAGAAAAATACTAGAAGGAAGAACAAATGAGCTTTGGGACCTACTAGGAAACCCATCTCAATCTGTTCTTTGCGAAAACCTCAAGAGAAATATATCTCGAGAAGAAATAGAAGAGTTTTTTAGAGATATAGCTGAAAAAGTACAATCACTAAAATCAAAAGATGATTGTAGTTTTTGCAAAAAAGAAAAGATTTCTTGGTTTGTATTACAGTCGGAAAGTAAAAAAATAGTTTCTTGCTGTGATAATTGTATTAAAAATTTAACGCAATACCAAGAAAAAATTTTTCCAATAACACTGTCAATGGTAAACGGATTTAAAAACGAAGAAGAGAAAAAAATTGTTCTAAATTTCATCAAAGATTCGTTGAAGATAAAAGATGAAAAATTAGAAGAACATTGTTGTAGTTATTGGAAAAATAAACCGCTTAAATAAAAGCGGTTTTTATCTTTTTTTTTGAAAAAAATGTGGTATTCTTAATGTAACGTAAAAATAAAAGATTTAAAAAATAATTCCCAGTTTTTTAGAATAATGAAAGATTATAGATAAAGAGGTGATATATTTAAAAGATATGTTAAAAAACAAAAAAAACATAAATAGTTATCTTGTAATAGTTAGTGTTTCTGTTTTTCTTTTAGTTGGAATAATAATATTATCTAGTGTTTCTGCAATAAGCTCACAAGAAAAAACTGGAACTCCTTATTATTTCCTAACAAGACAAGTTATATATATATTTATTGGTGTTTTGTCAGGATATATATTCTATAAGATAGACCTTAGTTTTTTAAAAAAATGGTCTAGTTTTATAGTTATTGGAAATATATTTCTTCTTATTGCTACATTTATACCAATTATTGGATTTTCTTCTGGTGGTGCAAAAAGATGGATATCGTTAGGACCATTAACTCTTCAGCCTGCTGAAATACTAAAGCTTTCTTTTGTTATTTTTCTCTCTGCATGGATATCAAGAATTACACATAATAAGAAAAAGGGGAAAATAGATAATGGTATTTTTATATTAATAACCGTTTTTCTAGTATCTGTTTTTATACTTTTAAAACAGCCAGATATAAGCAACCTAGCAATTCTTTTTGCTATATCTTTCATAATTTATTTTGCATCTAATACCCCACTATGGCATAGCGGATTATTGGTTTTAATTGGTTCTGTTTCAATGGGAATAATAATTAAAATATCTCCTCATGCATTTAATAGGGTATTAACCTTCTTAAATCCAGGACAAGATCCAATGGGTTCCGGATACCAGATAAAACAAGCATTAATAGCTATAGGGTCTGGTGGTTTACTCGGAACTGGAATAGGAATGAGCAAACAAAAACTAGGATTTTTACCAGAAACAATGGGGGATGCTATTTTTGCAACATTTGCAGAAGAAGTTGGATTTATAGGAGCCTCTATTTTAGTTATGTTTTTTATTTTATTTTTGATATCTGGTTTTAATATTGCAAAAAATTCTCAAGATAGTTTTTCTTACTTAATAGCTGCAGGTATAGTCAGCTGGATTATTATCCAGACATTTGTTAACATGGGAGCAATGATAGGTTTGTTGCCGTTAACAGGAATCACTCTTCCTTTTATAAGTTATGGTGGATCTCATTTACTTACAGAGCTCTCTGCGGTTGGTTTGTTGCTGAATGTTTCAAAAAATAATATAATAAAAAAAAGATAATTATGAA
>CAYVNL010000037.1:0-1924 GCA_964452925.1 uncultured Candidatus Saccharibacteria bacterium | reverse complement strand
ATGAAAGACAAAAAAATAATAAAAGAGCTGGCAAACTTTATAGGCGACAAGATTTCCTCAAGAGAAATGTGGGAAAGGGGGGACACCGAGGTTACATGGAATGATCTGGATATGTATAATTATACTCGCAGTGATAATATCCCCGGTGTTAAGAATAGGGTCTATTACGAGATGGCTAAAGACATTTTAAAGTTTTTAAATGAAAAACAAAAGACTAAGAATTAGTTATAGCTTGCTTAATCTTTGGGAGAGGGGGCAAACAGATTTGGCCACCGCTCTCTATCTTCACCAAGATATGCCCACCAATCAGGCAATGAAAGACGGCAAGGCAATTCATAAACAAATAGAAAAACACATTATTGACAAGGGAAAGTTACCTAGCTTTCTTAATGTATCCCTACCCCTAACCAATCCTCAACCAGAAAAAAAGATTATTGCCTCTTATAACAAGTCTTGGGATTTGTCGGGAGTAATTGACTGTCTTGATGATGATTTTTTCTTAGAGTTTAAGACCGGCACAACTCCAGCCTTCTATTACACCAGAAAATATCAGTCTCCATTTTACTTTCTACTACTGGAGATTATCGGCGAACCAAGAGAAAAGTCTTACCTTGTCAAATATAATCAGCACCAGAAAAACGGGGAGGTTATCTTGCTTTGGAAACCAAAACTTGATAAGGTTAAAAATTATATTGATACCCTGGCTCCAGAAATAGAAGAGTTCTTTTTAGAGAGAGGGATACTTAACTATTGACAAAGGGTTTATAATATGTTATGATGTTGCTACAATGATAGATAAAAGCAAAATATCCCTTATAGTTGCTATCGCTTCGTCCCTTATAGTTGCTATCGCTTCGTTATTATTTAGTGTGGTAGTTTTAATTTTAAAAATCCTACAATGATAAAACTTAATCCTTTTAGCTTTAATCAAATGATGAGCCAGATAAAAAAAGAAGCCGAAACAAAAAGAGCCACTAGGGAGCTAAACGAAGTCCCCGAAGAAATAATGGCCCAAATAGAGATGGAGAGGGCCAGAAGAAGCAAGTTGTCGCCGGAGATTAGAGAGAAAATTAGAAAAGGAGAACCATTCTAAATGATTTTGCAACTGTTGCAATCCTAAAATGACAAAATTATATTATACCCCCCCAAAACAAACCCAATTTGAAGAATTAAAATCAATGGCTAGTAGAATTTGGGGTGGTTATGATAATACTTATGGTTACGTCGATGAAAAAATCAATCGGATTAAAGATTTAAAAAATATTAAAGATAATTTTATGTATATGGTGGCAATGTTCGATTATAAAAATCAAATAAAGTTAGCAGGAATGTTATCGGATAAAACCAGGAAAGCGGTTGCCGACAGAATAAAAGACGGAGGGACACCTGATAATTTAAATTTTTTCTTAGAAAAATGAAACGCTACACCGTCACCACTACCATTAAAGCAACTGTTACCGCCGCCAACAAGGGCATCGTTTTATCCTCTCCAAAGACTAACTGCCACGAGTGCGGCGAGAC
The DNA here is from genome assembly GCA_964452925.1 of uncultured Candidatus Saccharibacteria bacterium. Classification (GTDB taxonomy): domain Bacteria; phylum Patescibacteriota; class Minisyncoccia; order Minisyncoccales; family CSSED10-335; genus CAYVNL01. The sequence goes on along the minus strand of CAYVNL010000037.1, from coordinate 403 downwards.
GATTACTAAACAAAAATAAGATGACTAAACAAAATGAAACAAGACCCATACGCTAACCAACCAAACACCTATCCGGCTGACGATTATAAGGATTTCTTATCCGAGGATAGATGTAAAAATTGTGGCTTGCCATTGCCGGAAGAGATAAAGGAAGAATATACTTGTCCGGAGTGCGGTTCAACATACACAGCTGATAAAAGACAATGAGAAAATTCACCAGAACCCAAAAAGAAATTAAGCTAGATTTTATTGACAAAATATTATTAAAGACTTTCCTTTATAAAAAACCGATAAGCAATAAAAGGATTCCGGATGGCTTGGGGGGGTTCACCCCTCAAGAAGGGGGCTTGGTTAATCAAATCGGGGCAGATTGATAAAAACTGAGCCTCATTCTTGAGAGAGG
>CAYVNL010000036.1:0-2355 GCA_964452925.1 uncultured Candidatus Saccharibacteria bacterium | reverse complement strand
AGAAATAAACCGTGATGAGTGGATGGCCCGTTCTATAACAAAAATCTTTGATAGTAATTCCCGCGCAAAGGTCCTTATTGTGGTCGGCAATCTTCATATAGTGAAAAGGATTAAATGGCAAGACCAAGTACACAACCCGCATGGTTTTATTCGTTTCTACCTGGATACATTAATGCCTCACAAACGAATGGTTTCAATAGGCCAGTGTATTGATGAATCATCGAAGGAATGCGATTTTACAAGGGAATACAGTAAGCGTGAAGGGGCAATTGCAATGGACTGTGACAGGGGATTTGTTGGATGGAAGATTGGCATTCTGTCTCCGGTAGCGACTGAACCCCTTGAACCATATGAGCTAATTGATGGGGTAATCGTATATTGAGAAGAGGCATAAATAATTCTTAAGTTAAAAGCGTATTAAGCCGAATATAGAAATATAGAAATAAAAAAAGAAGTTAAAGTCTTAGCAGGTAGTTATCAGAGAGCAAAGAAGCTAATGTTTAGGCGTAGAATGCACTCAGATGATTATGTTAATAATATAAAAGAGACAAGGAGGCAACCATGAGTTTAAACTCTATACGGAATTTTAACCGTTCTGAAAAAATAGCTCTCTTAGAATTAGTAATCAAAATTGCATGCTCTGATAACATTATCACCAAGCAAGAGCAGAAAACAATACGAGAACTTTTGGATGTTAATCACCTCAAAATCTCTCGCGACTACTTTAGAAATGTACAAAGGAAAAGTGTTGAAGATATAATTTCTGTGTTTGTAAGTAAATCCAATTTGAATTGTGCGTACACCATCCTAGAAGATTATGCAAATCATCATGGGGTCAACCCAGAACACGAAGGAAGAGCCTTAGATGAAATCAAACAGGCAATTGAGAATAAGAGAAAAAAGATAAAGTTTAACCTTAATAAAGTCTTAAAAGTATTATGCCGTGAATTTTCCTTCTTGTGGGGAAAAGAGAATATGCACCCACGGGTAAAAGAAATATATGCTATTATTTTTACACTAATAGCAATTGTATTTGGTTCATATTGGACCTCTGGTTTTTTACGGTTTTTTGGGGGAAAAACAGAGCTAGTTATGCCGGAATTTTCAGCAGTACTATGTGGACTGCTAATATACGGCGCATTGGCTTTCAGAAATTATATGCCACGGCCAAGTAATTTCCGTAACATGTTATTTTGTGTCGCTAATCTGTATTTATTATCTATTATTGCTATGCATATAATTGGGAGGAATGGCATCGAGAAGACTGTTACTATTTTTGTATTTTTTGCGTTAATTATTCTCGCATGGCTTGGAATAAAAGAAGTTTTGGGTTTTGTTCTGCTCGGTTTTTTTATTCTGTTGATATGTAAGCTTTTTACTATTGACACGCATTTTTCTTGGAGGGCTTATCCTTTTATGTTGAGTGCTTTTATGGGCTTAGGTTTTCAGTCAGAAAATATGTTTGACGCATTCCAAAATATATCAGGCTCATTAGTCAGGAAGCCAGCAATAGAAAGGGAATTAGTCAAAGAGAGCCTTAAAACAGCTGGAACAGAAGTAGCAAAAGCAGCGAAAAAAACAAAATCAATTGCAGCCATAGCTGCAGGATTGCCCCCAGGAATGGCCTAAAGAAATCGATCAAAACATACCCTAAGAAAAATTCTTAGAGAGGTATTTTATGACTATTAAGATCCCCGAACCTAATATTGTTGACACGATTCTCAAATTATTTGGAAAAAGTCGAGCTATTCTCATACCAGCCAATGTTTATAAGAAATATGGGCCTTATGTGTATGCACGAGGTAAAAGGGAAGGCTTCTTGAGAGCACTTTTCCGTACTAAGAAACGTCGTCCACCTGACGGTTGGATATATCTAGATTATGAAAATCAATCTCGTTTTTATTGAAATACAGTTAAGTTAAAAAAATACCTGACTATATACTTAACTTGACATCGCAAAAGGTTGTGCGTTTCTTACACAAGGGAAACTAAATAATGTCTGTGTTTCTAGTAAACTATGCCTGAGGCCCTGAATTGTTACCACTATTAAATAAGTCCTCAAGACAAAAAATGAGGGTTTTCAGAAATAAGGAATACCATTTCTGTTAACCTTTCTCCCTTCCCTGAAAGGGACTCTGGCTAAATAATCCTTGATCTCTATTTCTTCCAAACGTATATTCTTATCAACTAAAGGCACATTCTTTACAAACCAGATCGTAATCAATAGCGTTATTCTCTGAATGCCTTGATGTTATTTTTCCATTAAAAAGGAGGATACCCCAATGTGTATATCTACCATTCAGAAAAGAAGAAGCATGAGAAAATTTTTAGATAAACCAGTAGAGGGTGAAAAAA
>CAYVNL010000035.1:0-1503 GCA_964452925.1 uncultured Candidatus Saccharibacteria bacterium | reverse complement strand
ATGTTTTAATTTTATCTTGATTCATTTGGTTTGTCAATTTATATAAAAGGCATTAATTGTTTTCTCCAAAGAGGATTTATATTTATAGCTCTTATTGCCTTTTCTCTTACAAGATCTGGATCCATCAATATATCTCTAGCTATCATAATTATATTTAAATGTGACTCGAAATAATAAGGATCTATTTCTATTGTTTTCTCTATGTGATCTATGGATTTAAAAAAACTTTCATACGCTAAATCTACTTCAAGAGACATAAAGTATATTTTTCCTATATTAATTTCAGATTGAGCAAGGTCAAAATAAGGTAAACGATACCCGGGTATTAGTTCGATTGCTTTTAATAAATGATTTCTTGCTTCTATCGCAAAATCTTTAGCCTCTATAATTTTTTTGTTCCTTTCTTCTAAACTAAGATCAGGTGAATTAAGTTGTTCGATATAATAGTAATCAAAATAACCATTATATAACCTCCCAAGAGTCCATCTTTCTTTAAATCTTTCTGGATATTTTTCTACTATAATTTCCATTTCTTTCTTTAAAAAAACAAGCTCTTTTAAAATTCTTTCTCTCTTTTCTGTTCTTTCATTTAAATCTTCTATTTTATTTAAATCCCTTTTTTTATCATAAATCGTTGTTTTTTCTGCTAAAAGAATTGTTGTTTGCCTTTTGTTAACATTTCCTTTTAAGGTTTTTTCATATTTTTCAACATTGTTTTTTTCACCAACTGAAGACATTAAACTATCAACAAAAATAATATTTGATTTATAGGTCAAGAAAATAAAATGATAAAAAGATGTGATTAACAATGGCAATATAAAGGCAACAATAATTATCTTGCTTTTAAAAGAAAACTTTTTTTCTATTATCTTTTTTGAGTCTAGTGAGGCCGAAAAAGAAAGAAAAATAAAAATAAATACAGAGCTTATTATCATGTCAAAGATAGTCAAATTCTGTATAAAATAAGCAACAAACATAGAAGAAAAAACAGATGGAGCCCAAAAATCAATATTATCTTTAAAATATTCCCTCCATAATAAAAATAAGGCAGAGAAAAACATACCAAAAAAACAGATTGTTCCTAGTATTCCAAAGGAAACCAAAGAATCAAAAACTATGTTATGTGCTTTATCCCACCAATTCTGACGAAGACCATCTTTAGATATTATTCCTGGTCCAAAATATTTTTCAAAAACAATGTCATAGTTTTCAGGACCCCATCCTAGTAACGGCCTCTCTTTAAATCCCGACCAAGCCTTATCCCAGGCAATAAATCTTGCGTTCATTCCATCTAATGACCTTACCTTTTCCCCTGCAAAACTATTTTCAATAAAAGAAGAGGCTGAAATAAAGAAAAACAATAAAAATCCTGAAATTAATAAAAATCGGAAAAGTTTTTTAGTCTTTTCTTTTGATGCCTTAAAAGAAAAATAGATAGTTAAAAACAAAACCAATCCTATCAAAAGAGATCCCCTCATTGCCCTACCTCCAGGATTAAATATT
>CAYVNL010000034.1:0-3826 GCA_964452925.1 uncultured Candidatus Saccharibacteria bacterium | reverse complement strand
AAAGTTAAGTTGATGTGGCGTTGGTCATTGCTCTCAGCAGGAATGATTGCCCTCTTTTGGTCTATCTGGTATCTGGCAGCGGGCTCTGTGCCAACAGTCAGCCAGATTCAAATGACTCCAGATTGGATTATTCAACTTCCTTTTGAGATATCCCGTTGCTGGGATATCTTAATTAGCCCTATCTTGGTCATTCTTTTAATCATCTTTTTTGCAGATAAAAAAATAGACACAGGCGATGGAACAGCCGAATTGATTCTTGGAATATTTCTTGGATCAGCAGGATTGATAACTGGATTGGCTTTTGCACAGATATACGGACTATCATACGGACTGATGGCTATGATAGTACTTGGACTGATAACCGGAACGGGAATCGGATTTTTAGGAGGACTGGGGCTTGGACTAGAATTCGGGCTGGTATACGCATTTTTATTCGGACTAACGTTCGGACTGGTATTCGGACCGGTAGTCGGACTATCATTCGAACTGATAGTCGGACTAATATACCTAATCAAAACGATTTTCCCTTTAAGCTTCTGGCAACCAATTGGCAATTGGCTAATCGCCAAATCCTAACCTTTCAGGCCAGAAGCTCAAAGCCCTGCGATAACTTCAACGGGCTCTTTTTTTACTAAAAAACAAGCTTTATCCAAATACAAAATCTGCGGAGGTCGGACCTCCGCAGATTTTTAGGTTTTATTTCTTCATTTCTTTATGCATTGTATGTCTTTAAACCCAATAGTAAAATCTGGGATTATTTCCATAGTCGCTTCTGGAACTGCAACTTTTATTACTATTGCCCAATCATCTCTAATATTTATTTCTTCTACCCAGCTTCTGATAATAAACTTCTTCAATTCTATGTCTGCATTATCAACTCTTTTTTCATAAGATAAACATACTCTTTCTATTTCATTTTCTGTTTTTTCTTTACTATCAATGCCCTGGAGCTCTCTTTCCGCTTCTCTTATTTGATTATTTACCATTTTTTCTTTATCATCAAGCTCTTTCATTTGTTCATCTAAAATATCTTCGTCATATTTTTTCTTAATAGCCAAATGAATAATTCTTGTTTTTTCTTGTTTTATCTCATTTTTTGCAGCTATTAAAGAATTATAAGTTTTTTGATTTCTATCCCTATCGATTTCTCTTCTTTCTCTTAAAATCCGGATGCTGTCTTTGACCTTATCTTTATTTTTAACTAAATCTCTAATAAAATTCCAAATAATCTCATCTAATTTTCTCATTGACTTAGAATGAGATTTGCACGGCGGTTCATTAAAATTTGTACCATGAGCTTGAGAACACCTATAAATAGGAAAGTTATTCGGAGCCGATACTCCATAAGATCTACCGCACCTAACGCACTTAATAAGCCCCTGACAAAGAGGACTATATTTTGATTCTTTATGTCTCATATTAAATTTATTTTCCATCACCTCTTGAACTTTATAAAAAGTTTTTTCATCAATTATTGAAGAAACTTTTACCAACTTCCACTCTGACTTAGGATTTTTCTTTCTTCCTGTTAGTTTATGTTTTCTTATTTTATTAATATGATATTTAGCAACACAAGGAGATGTTTTTCCATAATAATGATTACCAATATAAGTTTCTCTTTTTAATATTTTCGAAACCATTGAAGTTTGAAAATATTTAGGTCTTCCCCCCTTTCCTCTTGTTTTAATGCCCCGGTTTTTCAGTTCTTTGGCAACTAAAAATATACTTTTGAACTGTAAATATAAATTAAATATTAATCTAACAATTTGGGCCTCTGGTTCGTTAATTTCAAATCTAGCGTAAATACCTTTCTTTTTATCTCTTTTGATGTGGTTATAGCCATAAGGCGGATAACAGCCAATCAATTCTTTATTCGCTAACATTGTTTTCTTTCCAGCCATCGAACGCTCACGAAATCTTTTAAGTTCTTCTTTCGCCGCATAAGATAAAACCGCAATTAAAAGTTCTGAAATCCCATCAATTGAAGTATCAAGCCAAGATTCCTGATAAGATTTAACAACGACTCCAGCATCCTTTAATCTTTTAATATGTGATAGTGTTGTTTCTATCCCCTCTCTTGAGAACCTATCTAAAGCCCAAATAAAAAGTGTTTGAAATTTATGGCTTTCAGCATCTGTCATCATTCTTTGAAATTCTTGTCTGTCCGAATGCGATCCAGATTCTTTATCTATATAAGTTTCAAACACTTCATATTTAAGGGCTTCTGCAAGTTTTCTGACATCGGCTATCTGGTTCTCCGGATGTTGCTCTTCGGTACTAACCCTTAAATAGATTGCACATTTTTTTACTTCTTCGTCCTCTACCATATTTTTGTTAAATTATTTTAATAATATTCGACCCTAACTAAACCCGGGTTTAATTAAACTGCAACTTTCTTTTTGGTATATCTTAAAAAATATCCCCCTTTTCTTCTTCTCTTTTTATCTTTTGAACCGGCAGGTCTTCCTCTCTGAGCAATTCTGTTCCCCGCCCTACTTTCATAAAAACCGTCTTTCTTAATTTTTTCATCTATCCTCTTTAATGCTGATATGGTTCTATCTCTAATTATATTCCTCTCAAACTCGGCAAAAGCTCCCAATACTTGTATCATTAATTTGTTTGTAGGATTATCGTCAAGTTTTATGTTGTCTTTAAGAGAAAGAAATTCCGTCCCATTTTCCTTGAAAATATCTAAATCATTGACTAATTCTTTTAGCGAACGGGCCCAGCGATCAAGCTTCCAAACTAATACAACATCATATTTTTTCTCCAATGTATCTTGAAAAACTTTATTCTTTATTGGCCTAGTCTTTCTACTGCTTTCTTCCTCTTTGAAAACCTCGTATTCATAATTCATCGCCTCGCAATATCTAATCAAATCCGCTCTCTGATTTTCGGTGGTTTGAGAATTATCGGCCTTTGAAACTCTACAATAGACAGCCGCCTTTTTTCTTTTATCTTTTTCCATATTAAAATCCACCTTGCTCTTTAATTTTTGATAATTGTCTAAATTTTTTCCTGTTCTCTTTTCTGCTTTTAACTATTTGCCTGGCCCTTTCTCTGGCAATTCCAAACCTTTTTGCTATTTCAGAAAGCCCCCAACCATCATCAAAAAGCTCTTCAATTTCTTTATTTCTTTTAGATTTTATTCTATTCATTATTCTATTTTAACATTTTTCAAACATCAATGTCAATAGTTAAAATAAATAAACTGTTTGGATGTAAAATATGCATAAAATATATCTTAAAAACAATAGTTAAGCCAATAGTTTAATATATAAACTATTGTTACTGAAAATTGCGTCTGGATTCACCGATTTTTTAAGCTAAATTGTGACAATTTTGTTCATTTTCCCCATTTTTCTAAAAAACAACAAATTATGTCTCTTTTTAAGTTCAAATAGCAGTAATATGCTCTATTAAAATATGCTATTAGAAATTATTATCGATTCGCTCACAAATGCTTTGTACCTCTGAAAAACGCCAATTCGGGCACCGAAAAACAAATAATTAATCGCAACAGAAAAACAGGAGAAATCAAGCTCCCCTCTTTTGCTAAAAAACGAACGATTATTTGTTTATGTTAGCATTGTATCAAAAAGTATTTTTTGGCTTGAAATAAGGGCATTTAAAATATTAATTTTCAGGGGGGTTTATTTTAGACCATTTAAGAACCCCACAATTAACTCAAAACAGCAAAAGGCATAAAAAAAAGACGACCCTAAGATTGATCGCTCTTTAGTATCTTCCGTTCAAAATCAAATTTCAAAAACCGCTTTGACACTATGGTCCTTAAGATATAATATAAATTAAAATAATAAAATAA
>CAYVNL010000033.1:0-1697 GCA_964452925.1 uncultured Candidatus Saccharibacteria bacterium | reverse complement strand
TATAATATTGAAAAAATTAAATATTCCCGGGTGGCGCAGCGGTAGCGCAGTTGGCTGTTAACCAATTGGTCGTCGGTTCGAATCCGACCCCGGGAGCATAGGAAAAACGAGTGTAAAAGCTCGTTTTTTCTTTTGTTTATCGGGTGATTTCTCGTTTTAGTGGTATGGGATTTGTAACCCTCAAATCCTCATGTGTGACGCTATGATGCCGTAAATCAAAAACGTGTGACGTTTCTAATACCTTAATAGCGTCTCTTAAGGTATGTTGTCCAAGATGAGCGTATCTCATTGTTGTTCTAACATCTGAATGTCCCATTAGCTCTTTTATGGTAAGAAGGGCGACTCCTTTTTCGGCTAAACGAGAGGCAAAAGTATGTCTAAGTTTATGCCAACCAATTTGTCGCAATTTTGCCTTTTCACAAATAGCATGAATATTTGTCCGGGAACACTCCGGTCTAAATCTTAAACCGTCTGGACCCTTTAGAAGGAAACCATCTTTTGACTCTAGAGTCATTAGATGATCATATAAATCTTGAGTCATCGGAATATATCTAATCTTATTACCTTTAGTTGAGCCTAAAACTCCGGCTGAGAAATTGTCTTTGACAATAATTTGCTTTTTATTGAAATCAACTTTTTCCCAGTTTAAAGCCATTAACTCACCAATACGCATTCCAGTATGCAGAGCAAGCAGTATTGCTGTTTTATATGGCTCAGAAGCGGCCCCTAGAAGTCTTTTAGCCTCTTCTTCGTTTAGATAGTCAAACTCTTCAGGATCACAGCGCAAAGGCCTAATCATAGGCATATTTTCAAGCTCACCCCATTCTATAGCGGTCCTTAGGCACTTAGCTAATGTGCCCACTTGGCCGTTAATAGTTTTAGGTTTTAATCTTTTGAGTTGCAAAGCCTTAAATTCTTCAATATCCAGACTTGTTATTTCATCTAACTTCTTATTACCGAAAAATGGTAATAAGCAGGATCTTAAATAAGTCTTTTTATTTTTAATCTCCGAGGGCTTATTATTAATCTCTACATAAGATTTGAGCCATTTTTCAGAAAACTCTTTAAGTGTTAAACATTTTTTCTTTGCTTTGGGAATTAAATCTTGACCCTGTGATAATCTTTGCCTGAGCAATGCCTCAAAAGCATTAGCCCCGGTTCTGGAATTTTCTGGGCTTACATGGCGGAATCTTTGGCCTTTATAGCTAAAGTCAACCCACCATTTTTTTCTTCTCTTTATTGCGCTCATAAATTATTAAGTGATCGACTTAATACAATTTCTTTCTAGGTATTCTAAAACATCAGTTTTTTTAAAACGCACATTATGACCTATTTTATAGAAGGGAATTTGGCGACGACTGATTAGACGATAAACCGAAGTTCGGGAAACGCTAAGCATTATTGCCAATTCTTCTGTAGTCAGAAATTCTATTGTATTTAAATCGACTTTCATTAAGTTTTTAAGGAGCAATACAAGAGTGTGGGGTTATCACACACGTCATGCATTACTTTAACATAAAAGGTTGTTAATTTTCAATGAGGATGATTTTTGTCTTCGTTATGAATATAAAGAGTATTTAATTGCTCCTAACCAATCAGAGCGATAACTTTTCTCAAACAAGGGCGGAATATTGCCAATCGCATTTTTAATGAATTCTTTTACTTCTTTAAAAACGGTAATAATAATTGGCTGATCG
>CAYVNL010000032.1:0-2912 GCA_964452925.1 uncultured Candidatus Saccharibacteria bacterium | reverse complement strand
TAGTGGTTATTATATATCCTTGCCAAGGATAAGACGGCGGTTCGATTCCGCTCACCCGCTCACTAAACTATTGACATTTTCGATAAATTAATATATTATATAGAAGTACCCCTTGCAGGGGTTTTTATTATGACTAAAAAAATAAAAAATAAGAGCTTAGTTAAGTTTTTTTCCATTATTGTTCTATTTCTAGCTTTATTTTCTATCCAAGCAGGAGCGGACGATATAGACAATCACCCAGAAATAAGAAAAGATTATTTCGAAAAAGACTTTCTATCAATCCATGAAAATACTTTTTCTGGATTCCATGTTCTGCCAATAAAAAAAGAGGTTGTTGGTAGCATTATCTCATCTAATTATCTTATAGTTAATAGAGTTAACACAACCATAACAGGATATTCAAGCACAGTAGACCAAACAAACTCTGATCCATTAATTACCGCTTCAGGTGAATGGGTTAGAGATGGTATCGTTGCTGCTAATTTCCTTTCTTTTGGTACGGAAATAAGAATTCCTGAAATATTTGGAGATAAAATTTTCATAGTTAAAGATAGAATGAATTCTCGATATACAAACAGAGTTGATATTTGGTTTCCTTCTAGACAGCAAGCGCTTAATTTAGGAATAAAAAATACCTATATTGAAGTCTTGAAAAAATACTAACCTTTAATAAAAAACTCGACTAATTGTCGAGTTTTTTCTATGTGCCCGGGGCGGGACTTGAACCCGCACACCTTACGGTACACGATTTTAAGTCGTGCGTGTATGCCATTCCACCACCCGGGCTTAAAATTCCAGAGGCGTCGGTGGGAATTGCACCCACGTATATCGGTTTTGCAGACCGATGCCTTGCTGCTTGGCTACGACGCCTTATATACCCTCTATCTTTTCTTTTTGTTCAATGTACGAAACAATAATATCTTTTTCTTCTATTTCTGTGTCTCCTTCATATGAAATACCACATTCTTCACCTTCAGTAACTTTATCCGTGTCCTTGTTTCCTCTTTTTAAGCTAGTTACTTTTCCTGATCCAATCTTGACCTCCTCACCTGATTCAAGGTTTAGTCTAAATATATCCAGAGAGGATCCTTTTTTTATCTCCCCCTGAAGAACCTTACATCCTATTATCTGCTTATTTTTATTATTAAAAAATATCGCTAATACTTTTGCTTTCCCAAAATCAATTCTTTCTACTCTAGGTGTGATAGATTTTTCCATTATTTTTTTAACACTATCTATCAATTCATATATTACATCAAAAGTTAATAATTGAATATTTTCTCTTTTAATTAACAAAGATATCTGTGGCATAACTTTTACCCTAAATGCTAAAATAAATGCATTTGAAGATTTGGCTATTTTAAAATCTGATTCATTTACATCTCCAACTTCTGATTTTAATATTTTTAAAGAAACTCTTTCTTGCGATACCTCCCCAAGCATTTCTTCTATTGCTTCAAGGGATCCCAAAAAATCAGCTTTTATTATTATATTAACGTTTTCGTTTTCGGAACTAATAATGTCCTTCTTTTCTTTTTTTATGATTAATTTCTTTATTGATGTTTCTGCCGAAGATAGATCTGAAAAAACCATAAAAATATCACCAATGCTAGGTGTAGAATCAAAACCAGAAACGGTAATAGGCATTGAAGGAATACCCCTTTCTACTTCTTCTCCTTGAGAATTTTTTATACTTTTAATCTTACCTTTAACTGATGGCGTAGCCAAGATGTCTCCTTTTTTTAAGGTTCCTGATTCTATTATAACTGTTGCTATTGCTCCTTTTAAAGAATCTATGTGTGACTCAATTATTACACCTTGAGCGGGACAACAAAGATCAGATTGGAGATTTTCCATTTCTGCAACAAGCAATATCAATTCAAGTAATTCTTCTATATTCTCTCTTTTCTTTGCCGAAACCAGAACGCTAGGAACCTTTCCCCCCATAGATTCTAGGTAAATATCTTCTGATAGTAGCTGTTCGCTTACTTTTGTTGGGTTTGACTCTGGCTTATCTATTTTGTTTATAGCAACAATCATAGGTATGCCTGATTCTTTTATATGTTTTATTGCTTCTTTTGTTTGGCTTTTAACTCCATCGTCAGCTGCCACCACAAGAACCGCTATATCTGCAATTTTAGCGCCCCTAGACCTCATAGAAGAAAAGGCTTCATGTCCAGGAGTGTCTAAGAAGGTTATTTTTTTACAGTCGTGATCTATTTCATAAGCTCCTATATGTTGAGTTATTCCTCCAGACTCTTTGCTTGTTATTTTCAAATCTTTAATTGCCTCTAATATAGAAGATTTGCCGTGGTCAACATGACCCATTATTACCACTACAGGAGAGCGACATTCAGTTGTTTTTTCTTTTTTCATCTTTTATTTTTTCATCAGCAATAAATATTGCTTTTAATTCTTCTTTTAACAGAGAATGGTCTGATTTACCTTTTTTAATTTCTTTTGCATAAACACTGCTACCTTCTCTAGAATAATAACTGGTTATAATAGCTCCATCTTTGTTTCCATCAAGAATTGCTAGGGAAAAGCTTTGATTACCACCAACTCCAGGAAAAGGATTAAACCGAACAACTCCAACGCCCTGGATTGTTTTATTGAAATTTTTCTTCAAATCCTTTAATTCAGATTCTAGCTCTTTATTTTTCTCTTGAATCTCTTTAAAAGACTTTATCAAATCTTTTATATTGTCTATATCTTTTTTATTTTTATTGAAAAACATATTTATGCGGAGGGTGTAGGATTCGAACCTACGAAAGATTTCTCTAACGGCTTTTCGAGAGCCGCGCAATAAGCCTCTCTGCCAACCCTCCTTAAACTGCGCAGCTGTTTATGAGATTAACATTTACAGATGCAAAAATCAACTTTAGTGGACCCGAGGGGACTTGAACCCCTAA
>CAYVNL010000031.1:0-2253 GCA_964452925.1 uncultured Candidatus Saccharibacteria bacterium | reverse complement strand
AATCCTAAAGAAGTCGGAACAGGAAAATTAGATGTTTTGGGCATATTACAAACAGATGGCTATAACTCAGCCGATGGAAGTGAGGGGTTGACACAAGATGTAACAGTAAGAAATGCAGCAGGGGATGGGACTACTACACTTTCATATAAAAACGGGTTGCTTGTCGCAGTAACCTAATTAAATTAGAGGAAGAAAATTATGGACGAAATAAAATTAAATAAATTAAAAGCAAAAAAAGCAAGAGCAGAAGCAAATCTTGTTAAAGTCAAAAACAAAGAGGGAGGGTGGGCTAAAAGTTTACACCCTGAACATTGTGAAGCTTGTTTAGAAGAACAAATAAAAAATCTTGATAAGTTGATTAAAGAAAAATGAATTACGAAGTAATGGCAAATGAAATAAAGAATATTAAAGAACAGCTAAACAATATACCCACTAAAGCCGATATGGAAGTGGCAAACAGAAAAATAGTTGAGGAGATTATGTTATGTGCAGATAAGAAATATGCTTCCAAAAATGTAGAAAGAATTGTTTATGTGGGAATTGGCTTAGCCCTTACTTTTATAATAACAAAAGTTTTAGAATTGATTTAGTTCTTTTAAAAAGAAAGGGGGTTCTTATGAACCACATTAAAAAAATCTGGTTTAATCAGGTGATGGACACCGAGAGTAAAATTGATTTCTTGTTTGACTTCCTTGATATGATTGAAAGAGACGACGAAAGAAAAAACCCGAGACAGTTCCGAATAATTATAGAGGAAATAGAAAAGAAAGGAGGTTCAGATTGCGATACTGGTGCAAAAAGAAAAGGGTCTGGATAAAACCGACAAAAGCAGAGAGCTTCTGTGTCAAGCAAAACTTTAAAAGAGGTTGTAAAAATCTCAGAAAGGTGGACAGATGAAGTTGATTATACCATTATGTTATGGGTGTGGCAGAGTAAAAGCCAAGAGGTGGCATGTTCCTACAAAAAAACTTGCGAATCATTTAAGAGGCAGAGATTTCAAGTTTGAAAAAACTCTTTGTGAGGACTGCCAGAAAATTAAGTTAGATTGAAAATGGGGGCATTGCCTCGCCCCCTCTATATATATGCTAAAATCACCAATCAAAAAATTAAAAGGAAAGTTAATTATTACAACACTCGGTTATGGCGACCGTGCTTTTGCTGATACCTATAAAAGAATGGGTTGGAGTATTAGAGCACATAACGGAATAGATTATGTAGTAGGAAAAGGTAGGACAGAAAGTTATGGCACACCCATAATAGCAAGTCATAAAGGGGTTGTTAGAAAGGTTACATTTACTACCCCGCTTTCAACACAAGGTAATGGGCTAACAATAGAGGGAGAGCCGTTTATAAAAGACGGTAAAAGAACTTTACTAATGACTACTTACTGGCATTTAGCAGAGGTATTTGTAAACGCTGGGGACAGAGTAGAAGTAGGACAAGAGGTTGGGACAATGGGGAATTCGGGGTTTGTCATAGGTTCTGACAATGACCCCTTTGCCGGAACACACCTGCACTTTATGGTCTATGAATACCAAGACGAAAATGGTTGGAAATTAAAAGGAGATAATCCTGAAACTGGGGGAACAGTCAATCCTAAAAAATGGCTTGAAGATAATTGGAGAGAAAATGCCCCTGAAATAGATATAATAGATATTAATAAACAACTTCACCCTTTGGTCGCTGTCGTTGAACGAGCAAAGGTGATGGTAGAATTATTAACTAATAAACTAAAAAATCTATGGAAATAGATATAATATTACTTGCTGCTGTTGTTACTGGTGTAACACAAGCAGTAAAATTAGCATTAGGCGAAAAGGTCAAAAGATTTATTCCTTTAATAGCTATCGCTATCGGACTTGGAATATCCTCACTTCTTTTTATGTATGCTGATATGACGACAGTTATTGTTAGAGGAATAGTTTTAGGACTCGGGGCTACGGGGCTTTTTGAGAACTTGAATAAGGTAGAGGGTCTTTTTAAAAAGTAATGTGGAATGACGAGATAAAAACTTCTCAACTTATTATTATCCTCCTCTTGGGATTTTTAGTAGGGGTGTTAATAAGTTTCTTGCTGTAAATTCTGGAGGAGGTATAATTAAATAATATGAAAAAGCAGGAAGACCCACTGCCTAGAAATCGTTTTGTTATAGCTTTGATTTTAGTTCTTGGGGTATTTATGCCATTTGAGTATAAAACCCCACCAGAGCCAAATGAAGCGACAAATACGATACAATTTATAGGGGGAACGAGT
>CAYVNL010000030.1:0-1681 GCA_964452925.1 uncultured Candidatus Saccharibacteria bacterium | reverse complement strand
TACTTATTGGTGGGGGAGTTTTGTTTTGTCAGCTGCCCGCTCCAACCGCCGAGCATACGACCAATTTCATTGATTTTTTCCGATAAGGCAAGATATTTATTATTATCTAATGATTTTGTTTCCCAAAGAAGCAGCACAAATATTTTAATGGCATCAGTTTTTCTGATAGCCAGTTTTATATAGGGTAGTTTTTCAGATCTGTTTAAAAAAGAGGCGCCGGAAACAGCCTCGATTATTTCGCTTAATAAATTGTCTATTTTTGCGCCCAGAGTATAGCGATGCTCTTTGGGCAATGATCTATAATAGACGTACCATAAAAGATATAAATCTTTAGTTTTGTGCAGTAAAGGGATTAATTGCAAATTCGATTGGGGGGGGTAGAATTAGAGGTATGAAAATTCAACTCACTCATAAATTTGAGGATATTATTAGTTTAGAAAACCTTTTGGCGGCTTGGCAAGAATTTTTGGTCGGTAAGCGCCGGCGTTTAGATGTCCAAATTTTTGAATCAAAGTTAATGGATAATATTTTTTCGCTCTATTACGATTTATTGTATCATAGATATAAGCCAGGAGGATATAAAGATTTTAAGATTTCTGACCCTAAACCACGTCATATCCATAAAGCCAATGTCCGTGACCGCTTGCTCCATCACGCTATTTACCGCCAGCTCTACCCTTTTTTTGATAGGGTTTTTATCTCTGACAGCTATTCTTGCCGTTTAGATAAAGGCACTCATAAAGCCCTTGGCCAATTTCGTAGTTATTTTCTAAAAGTCAGCCGCAATAACACTATAAATTGTTGGGTCTTAAAAGGTGATATCAGAAAGTTTTTTGCTAGTATCGATCATAGTATTTTAATGGATATTTTAAAGGAGTATATCCCCGATGAAAAAATTGTTTGGTTGCTTCAAGAAGTTATTGGCAGCTTTAAAATCGGAACTGAAAATAAGGGTTTGCCCCTAGGCAATTTAACTTCTCAACTTTTTGCCAATGTTTATTTAAATAAATTTGATCAGTTCATTAAGCACCAGATTAAAGCTAGATATTATATCCGTTATGCCGATGATTTTGTTATTTTTTCAGAAGATAGGGAATGGCCGGAGAATATACTTCCTAGAATATCAGAATTTCTAAAATTTGATCTTAAGTTAGAACTTCATCCGGATAAATTATTTATAGAAACCGTTTCGTCGGGCGTTGATTTTCTGGGCTGGGTACACTTTCCTGATCATCAGGTTTTACGGAGCGCTACCAAAAAAAGGATGTTTAGAAAACTAAAGATTAATAATTACAAGAAACAATCACTTAATTCTTATTTAGGGATGTTGAGCCATGGAAATGCGAAGAAATTAAAAGAATTAATTACTAAAAATGTTTAAGCATTTTCTTGCCGACTCTTCCCATCACCTCTATCTTGTTGCCCCCCAAAATTATGGGAGATTTATGTCCAAAAGGTGATGAAAAGTATGTGAATTTGACAAAGTCTGTTAATAATTGAGAATTTCATTACAGTGTTTTCACTCAATGTTTACTAGAATTTTCTCTCAATTTAGCAATTTTTTTAGGATTGCTCCTATCGTTTGCTAACCTGTTATACGTTTTTTTGAGCGTATCGAGGGTTCGAATCCCTCTCTCTCCGCAACATCGTGCTAGCACGAGGTAGTTTGAAAACAGAGCTT
>CAYVNL010000029.1:0-2304 GCA_964452925.1 uncultured Candidatus Saccharibacteria bacterium | reverse complement strand
CTTTTTCTTTTAATTTTTCTTTTGATTTACCAGTTCTTTTACCTTTAAATTTTTTAGAATTATTAGATTGTATTTCAAAAACTTTATCAATAGCTTCTTCCTCCGAATATCCTTTTTTTATCCAAAAATCTTTTGAAAAGGATCTTTTAACTTCTTTTAAGTTATTTTTTAATTCATTGTATTTATCCTCTGGTAAAAAAGCTCTCCATTTTACATCTTTACTATTTGATTTAGATTCGCACTCTTTATTTGAACAACCCATTATCAAATAAACCTTAATTTTATTTTTTTCTGATTTCTTTAGTATTAATTCAGAATTGCATAAATTACAGTTAGGTTTTTTATCTAATTTAAAAGTATTAGTATTAAACTTATAGATGTTTGAATAATCTTGTTCATATATAAAAAGAGAATCACTCAAATCCTTAGCATATTTAGTAAGCCTATTAGATCTTTCTTTAAAGATATCATCAGTGAATTCTTTATATTCCTTTTCTGTAAATCCTCTTTCTATCCAAAAAGGTAATGAAAATTTATTCGAATATTTAAATCCGAATTGTTTAGGTAACCACCTAGAAAATCTAAGATATTTAACATTTCCTTCTTCGGTTAGAAGTTTATTATAAATTTTAACAATTGATGACTTTATCCCATCATTTTCAAAGTTTATATTATTATATTCACTTTTTAATAATTTTATAAAGTCATCAATTTTAGGAAAAACTTCAATAGATTCTTTTCTTTTTCTATCTATTGTTACAGTCATGTTTAATATAATTCTTTTTTCGGAAAAACCTAATCGGAAAGTTTTTCTATATTATATATTAAATCAGAAATGTTAATTTTTTCTATTTTTCCTGTTTTTTTGTTTCTTAATTCAACAATTGTTGATTTTGTGAAACATTTACCAACACCAGAATTTCCTATAAGTATTCCTGAAAAAACAGGTTTGCTAGGATCTTTCATACCAACTCGACCACGTTGGATAGCTTTAACGATCTTTTTAACAGCATCATCTTGACCGATAACTCTACCCATAAGTGAATCACCCATTTTAGCTAGTTTCACATTCTCACCTTGTGAAACTTTTTGAACAGGAATACCAGTCATCATTGAAACAACCTCAGCAACATTATCTTCTGTTACTAATTGTCGATTCTTTTTACAAGATTCTTCCCATTCTGATCTTGCTTTATCTAAAGCTTCGTTTAACTCACGCTCAACATCTCTTAAAGAAGCAGCTTCTTCATAACGTTGCGAACGAATAACTTCAACTTTCTTTTCACGAACATCAGCAATTTTTTGTTCAATATCTGTTATTTCTTTAGGAACAACAATGTTAGAAATATGAACACGAGCACCTGCTTCATCTAAGGCATCAATAGCTTTATCTGGTAAAAAACGATCTGTCATGTAACGATCAGTTAAATCAACACAAGCTTTAATTGCTTCATCAGTGTAAGTAACATTATGGTGATCTTCATAACGTTCTTTGATGTTACCGATAATTTCCATTGATTCATCTTTTGTAGCTGGTTCAACCATAACTTTTTGAAAACGTCTTTCAAGTGCACCATCCTTTTCAATGTGTTTTCTGTATTCATCAATTGTGGTTGCTCCGATAACTTGCATTTCACCACGAGCAAGAGCAGGCTTAAACATGTTAGAAGCATCCATTGATCCAGAAGAACCACCAGCACCAATCATTGTGTGAATTTCATCAATAAAAAGAATTACATCAGGTTCTTTTTCTAATTCACCCATAAGAGCTTTAATTCTTTCTTCGAATTGACCACGATATTTTGTTCCGGCAACCATAGAAGCTAAATCCAACATAACTACACGTTTATTGAAAAGAATTCTAGAAACTTTTCTTTCAATGATTCGCTGTGCTAAACCTTCTGCGATTGAAGATTTACCAACACCTGGATCACCGATCAGAATTGGGTTATTCTTCTTTCTTCTTGATAAGATTTGAGAAACTCTTTCGATTTCTTTTTGACGACCAACAATTGGATCAAGTTTACCTTCTTCAGCCATTTTTGTCAAATCCCTTGAATAAGTATCAAGAACTGGTGTTTTAGATTTAGAATCTTTCTTTGGTGAACCAAAAGAAGAACTATCTTCATCATCTTCAAAAGAAGCTTTAACATCAGGAATGTTTTCTAAGTATTGTTTGTTTTCTTCCATATAATTTATTTAATGTTTTAAGTTATAGATTTACTTTTATTAAAAGTTTTAATATTTAATTAAAATAGGGTTGTTATTTTTTAATATATATAATATGAGAGATAAAGTTTTAGA
>CAYVNL010000028.1:0-1840 GCA_964452925.1 uncultured Candidatus Saccharibacteria bacterium | reverse complement strand
ATGGAAACCTCTGGTGGACAGGGGCGACAAATAGGGGGGTTGAATATGCGCTAATGCATGGACGTGCTGACGATTATATCCTGACATTGAATAATGATACAATAGCTACAAAAGATTTTTTGGAAAAGATGATTTACTGGGCAGATAAAACACCTAATGCTCTGCTTGGTGCTTTTGCTATTGATGCAGACACAAAAAAGCCGGTCTACGGAGGCCATATAATTAATTGGAAATGGGCTAATTATAAATCACTTTTAGATATTTTACCTAATGAACAATGGAACGGTTTACACGAAGTTACTCAATTCCCAGGAAGAGGGCTGTTAATTCCAAGGCATGTTTTTAAAAAGATTGGCTTATATGATGAAAAGAACTTTCCGCATTATATGGCGGATTATGACTTTACTTTTAAAGCAATACGAGGAGGTTATAGAGTATACTGTAATTATGATGCTAAATTATTGATATATCAGGATGAAAGCGGAGATAGGGCAAACAGATCAAACAAATCATTTAAAAATTATATGAATCACCTGTTCGGGATAAAAGGGGGTGGTAATTTAATAATGTTTCTAAAATATGTTTTAAAAAATTGCCCAAAAAAGTATTTATGGGTTTTTATACCTATAGGTACTATCAAAAGAATCATAGGTTATATTATCAAATAGGAACTATCTGATTGCTTCATGGATAAAATACTGATAAGACATAGCAAGAATCAATACATTGCTTTTAGTAACTTACTTATAAATTCTTTTGGGTTTGTAGATTTTCCACTGACCAAAAGAGGAGAAAAAATAAAATCAAAGTTTAAATATTTACTAGATTTGTTTGAAGACTCTTTCAGGTTATTTTGTAACCATAGAAGAATAAAAAAATATGATGAATTCTTCTGTATAAGTTGGGCAGCTATTCCTATTTTATGGATGATTTTATTAAAAATTATAAAACCAAAAAAATTTTTTTGGTTTGGCTTTTTTATTCACTCGTCAAGATATTTATTATTCTTTAAATATATTTTCCTAATAATTAATAGGATTGATTTTCAATTAGTTGTGTTCACAGAATATGAAATTGAACTTTACCAAAGATCTTTAAATATTGACTCGAAAAAAATACTGTATTTACCATACGGCGACTGGGATTGTAATTATCATTTAATAAAAACCGAGTTAGAAGGTGATTATTATTTTGCTGGGGGTTATTCTAACCGTGATTATAAAACAATTATAGATGTTTTTAACAAGAATGGAAAAAAATTAATAATAGCATGCTCAAGATTGAACAAAGAAGTATTTAAGGTTATAGTTAATAATAATATAGATGTTTTCATTGATATTTCAAGTTCTGAATTTGAGGGTTTAGTTAAAGGTGCTAAAACATGCATATTGTTTTTAAAACAAGAAACAGGTGCATCAGGGCAAAGTGTTCTCTTACGTTATATGAGAAATGGAAAAGCAATTATTGCAAATAATTCAAAGTTGATTTTGGAATATGTTGATAATAATTGTGCTTTTATTTTAAATAAATCACATGTTCAACTATATAATCTAGTTGATGAAATTGATGAGAAGCCCGATTTACTTAATATTATTGGAAATAGAGCATACGAAAAATATCAAAATAAATTTTCTTATGAAGCTTGTAAAAAAAGACTGATAGAAGTACTTAATGATGATTAATATTTTAATTGCTCATCAATCTTCGTTGCCTCATTATCGCATCGATTTTTTTAATGCCTTATTTAAAAAAAATAGTGATTGGAAATTTAAGGTTGTATACGATAGGGCGAAAAACAATTATTTTTTTAAAGAGAAAATTGATAAAGAAAGAATCCAAT
>CAYVNL010000027.1:0-2546 GCA_964452925.1 uncultured Candidatus Saccharibacteria bacterium | reverse complement strand
TTTGCGTAATTTTTTCATAAGTAATTTTTTTATTATTTTTGCCTGTCCGAACAACAGTAGTCCGAAACACGCCTAAATAATTAGTTGTTCTTTCAAGTTTACGGCTTTCATTTCTCTTATAAGAAGGAATCGCGGTCATAAATCGGTCGGAATCCCGCTCCGCCAACAAGACGGGATTTAAGGTCTCTAAAAGCATCTTTCGCCCTGTATTTATGGGCATTTTATTGTAATCGGAAACTGTCATTTTTTCATTTAGGAGTGAGCGGGATTTTTCAATCGGGACAAGCCATTTATAAGCTAATATTTCAAGCTTTTTATTTTCAATAAAATATTTCGAACCTAGCGATGAAAAGATAATTCTTCGCTTTTCAGAATTCCCTTTCAAAAAACTATTTAAACCATAACAAGCAAATTCAAAAGTCTCTTTTGTTAATTTTAAAATTTCAGCTTCTTTGTTTACGTCACAATATTCAGTAACCTGTAATTTATTTATATCTCTATTTAACTCCTCTTTTGATTCTAAATATTCATCATCGCTCAATAGATTACGACACTTCATCTTAGTTAGGTTTTTAAGCTCCAATTTTAACTTAGCTAGTGATTTAATCGCGCTAGCTCGAACAACTTCATCTTGTGCCACTTTATCGCCTTTGAGGTCATCTAGAATCTCGAGAGCTAACTCAAAAAATTCCGGCCTTAAGCTATATTTTTTAATTTCGTCAATAATCTGCGATTCAAAAGCACTATTACCAATAGAGGGCTGCTTGCAAGACTTATCACCTTTTCTGTGAGCACAATGATAATATGTAAAGGTTTTAACTTCTTTACTAATCTTTAAAAAATTATGCTTAAAATCAGCAGTAATAACCCCGCCGCATTGTTTGCATCTAATCAAACCACGATAAGGAAAATCATACTTTCTTCTTCTAGGTCTGCCATCACGCCCTAAAATAACTTGTATTTTATCATACTCATCAAGTGTTATCATTGGCTTATGTTTACCACTTGCTTCCCTACCACAAAAACTAATTATTCCTGCATAGAATAAATTAGTAAAAATACGATAAAAAGCGCTACGTGATATTGCCTTGCCGCCAAAACTTTTAGCTTGTTTGGTTCTAAAGCCCCATTCGCAGTTTATCTTATCAAAAACCTCTGCGACAGTATAATTGCCAGTCAGCATTAAATCAAAGGCTTTTCTTAATAATTTAAACGGCACTGGATCAACCATAATTATGCTTAAGCCAGTGTCCTCGGAACGCTTATTAATATAACCCTCGGGAGCTTTATTAGGCTGCCAACCCATTAAAAATTTCTTCTCCAGTCCACGCCAAACATCCTTACTTAATTTTGAAGAAAAGTATTGAGATTGGCTTAATGCCAACTGCAACATCATTATGCCCTCTGGAGAATTATCAAAATTATAAGAAGCAAATTTTAAATCTTTAATAACACCAGTTCTCACTAAATAAGTTATTGTTGAAGCATCGATTTCATTGCGACTTAGTCTATCGGGATGCCATGCAATAATACCTTGAGCTTCGCCCCTTCTAATGCGCTTTATCATATCAGCAAAAATTGGTCTTTCAAAGGGCGAAAAAGCCGAATGGCTTTCTTCCAAAACCTCCACCACTTTCAAATTAGAAAAAAATTCTAAGGCTTTATCTTTTTGACTTTCAATAGACAAAGCTTGGCGTTCATTGCCTTCCGTTGATTTCCGAACGTAAGCAAAATATTTAATTTTATCATTTACTTTCATATTTTTTCTCTTATAGTACTTTATATACGATTTTTTCATAACAAAAAGGGGCGGTCCTGGAGACCCAATAAAATATTGCAAAAAGCAATACTCATCGGCAGAACCGTCCCTTTTTGGGGATGAGTATAAAAAAAGCTTTAAGCAATTAAGTATTCTATTGGGTCTCACTTATAGATTAACACAACAGCCATTTTTTTCAAGTCCTGACCTACGCGGTCTTTGTCATTAAAGCTTTTACTCGCTTTAACTCCTCTTGGGTCATTGGCTCATAAATGACACTAAGTAAAAGAACTAATTTCAAACATTGTTTCGATGCTTCTTCTGATGTGATTTCTTCATTAAAGGTTTTTTCATAAAGTTTTTTAAATTTCTCAACATGTTCTCTTTTAACTTTCATACTGGCACGAGAACTATGTTTATTTTACAAAGGATAATTTAGAAACCGTATAAACGGTATTGTATCTTGCCTAACCAGTCGGAACGATATGATTTTTCAAACAAAGGCGGAATATTTCCAATTGCATTAGTAATGAATTCTTTTACTTCTTTAAAAACCGTAATAATAATTGGTTGCTCAAGATTTTTTGAGGCTAATATTTTTCTCATTCCAAAATAGCGAATATCAAATAAATTTTTGCCAACGTATTTTGAAACGTAAAGTCCTAAATGATTAACGTGTTTAATTCTATTTATTTTTACAAATCCATTTTGCCAAATATTTTTTAACTCATCAGAGGCCATTTCAAAATTAACTAATAAATGATAATGAACGGAACCGCCGTTTATT
>CAYVNL010000026.1:0-1763 GCA_964452925.1 uncultured Candidatus Saccharibacteria bacterium | reverse complement strand
ATATCTTTTCTTTCAGTAAGTTTAAACTACCCCAATCGTCTTTTGGGTTAAACTTTTCTTCAAACTCTTTTAGTATTTGTTTTTTCATAGTTTTTTATTTATATCTTTATTCTCATAAATGTTCCCGATGACTTCTAAATATCTAAAACTATGTCCACCGAATGGTTTGTCAGCTTTCCTAATAGCCAAAAAACTACCTTCCCACCACTCAATAACACAAACTTCACTATCTACTTTTACTATATCTCCTTCATAAATTTCTTTACCGTTTTTATCTTTTAGTCCTGTGTATTGCATAACTTCCCAATATTTATTTTCTTCAAAACTATTATATGATTCTTCGTCTGTGGCACAAGAAACATCCCCAACCCAACCTACTCTCCCATCAAATGTAACAACTGGTGTTTCTATAATGTCTTTTGTCCCATAAATCATTTTTTTACCATCCCAGGCTCTAAATTTTTTATTTCTATTCATATTTTTTTATTTTATTTAATATTCTTTTAAAAATAATATCTGCTTTTTTTGGAAAGCACACTAATTCTATTAAATCTTTATTAAGTTCTATTAAAAGTTCATGTAGTTCCATAATTGCTTTTTATTTAAAGGCACTCTTTATTTCACCTTATCATATTATTTACTTTTTGTCAAGTACCCTATAATTACACCCCACCTAACCCCTTTTACCTGCTAAGGACTCAAACTATACACTATTTATCAAAGCAAGGATTGATTCTTAAATCGTGAAAATGAGCCTGCTAATCTCTTTCACTTTAGCATCGGTGTAAATGCCCCTTTAATTTTTCATCGTTCCTTCTTTATTGCTTTTCTTTGCCTGGGGTATGTCTTTTCAGCCAGAGCCGTTAATAGTATTTCGCCTAATCGGCTAACATTATCCTTTTAATTCATAAAAATTTCTTGGCGGGCATTTTTTTCTCTTTCTCATCCTTTGCCAATTTTCTAAAAGGGCCCCGATATTTATTTATTAAAAGTCAGACAGCAAAAATAAAGCTTCTTTGAATTTTTAACAACCAAAAAAGGCAAGAGAATTGATACAGGTACAGAAACGAACCTGTGCCCTTGCGGACATATTCTCTTGCCTCTGTTGGCAACTAAAACTAAATTGTATTGTTTCTGTTTTTACCATTTTCATATTATTAGACCCATTCTATCATACTTTTTAAAAAAAGTCAATAGGCAACTATCCTGTTTTTCCAGAGAGTTGGTTTTTTCTTCTCGTTCCATTACCCAAAAGGCAATCTAAACCCCTTACAAACTAAATTAAAGCGATAAAAAGGCAATTATTTATCTAACCAATGCTCAAAATCTTCTTCGGTATCTTGCCACTCGTCCCCAAACTCTTTATCATTAGCCAATAATTCTTTAAACTCTTTTCTTTTTTCTTCCTTTTCTTCTTCTGTCATTTTATTATATTATTTTAATTATTACCCGACCTTTATTTTTCCAATGGATAAACTTTTACTCCTAATGCATCTAATAAGTAATACTTCGCATATTCAGTTAACATGTACCTTTGTGTTTCGGTATCCATTGATCTTTCTATTAACCTCATCATTCCTTTAACATTACATCTAACTATAAATGATTTAGTTTTACCTTTTTTCTTTTCATCTTTAACGACAGCAACTGTGAAGGTTTTAGTTATTTCTTTTTTTGTTTTCATTTTATTATATTATTTTAATTTATAACATAACCGACCAATTATGTTTTTCTGTTCTATTCTCTACCCTTGAAAGTAGCTC